>CAKZNY010000400.1 GCA_937132145.1 uncultured Paracoccaceae bacterium
TCATAGTGAAGATGGGAGCCGCTGCTTCGGCCAGTGTTCCCCATATCACCAATTCGCTCCCCGCGCGAGACCCTCTGGCCTTTTGTTACGCGAAGTTTGTTTTGATGTGCATAAACGGTAACAAAACCGAAATCATGCTGAATCTTTACTACTTTACCATATCCGGATTGCGTTCCGGAAAAAATCACCACACCGTCGCCCGTTGAATAAATCGGGCTGCCGGTCGGCCCCGCCATATCCACGCCTTTATGGAGCTTTCCGTTACGGGGGCCAAAACCGCTGGAATAGCGGAATGTTGTCAACACGGGCATCGATAGCGGAAGTTTCGCCGATGTGATGTTGTATATTTGAAGCGTATCCAGATCCCGCATCAAAGCCTCGAGCCGTAAATCAGGGGCATCCTTGCCGATGAACGCCGTGTCGTCTAGCGCATCGCTAAGCCCGCCAGAGCCGGAATAGTTGCGCCGCACATTTGCAATCAGGCTATCTATGTCCAGTCCGGTGCGCTTGAACATCGCCTCGATCGGCCCGAACGAGATCAGCACGGCCTCTTCCAGTTGTGTGATCATGCGATCGCGCCGCTGGGCGTTCAGTTTGATAAGCTGTGCCGTTTCAACTATCTGCAATTCAAGCGTTTCGGTGTATTCAATCGATGTGTCGCGCGTCTGTAAAGTTTCATCCAGCACGTCGTTTAGGGCGTTAACTGTGACTCGCAGCTCGTTTTCCGTGGATTCGCGTGGGCCGCCACCCTCTGAATTTGCAGCGAATTCGGCTTGCAGGTCATCGAGCCCTGCCTGGGCGACATTTCGTTCTGCCGTGACGCCGTTCAATTTTCGTTGCAGGGCAAAGAGGGTTATTTCCTGTTCGTTCTGAACGGTCATCGCGTCGATCAATTCGTCCTGCTGTGCAGAGACCTGCTGCAATGCCAAGGAGAACCTGTCCTGCATGGCTTGCGTTCGAAGGCCGAATTCGTCCCGTTCTGCGGACAGTTCGGCAAGTCGCAACTCGTAAGCGTCCTGCAAGGATTCGCTTCTCGCCTGTGCATTATCGGAATCAAAACTGCTGGATATCGTGGCCGTGGTTGCAACAACCAGCCACCCAAGTGCCAAGGTGGTTCCGAACAGTAATCCGAGGCGCGCCAACGGTGTAAACGTCAACTCTCGTTGATCAACCCGCGTTTTCAGGGTCAGCGTTTGCTCTGGCAAGAATTTGGCAAGTGATGCGTTCACGGCCTTAACTAATCTCGACATCCAGCATCCACACCTGTTTTGGCAGCCCCGCAGGGCGTTAATTTACTCTTAATGTTGAATATGAAAATGTACCGAATATAGCAACCTTTAAGCCCGAAATTTTATCGCCTCGGCAAAGATCGGCTTATCGCCAAATCATAGTGCTACAGGGATTTCACAGCTTCAAGGACAGCATCGACATGGCCGTCCACCTTAACCTTGTCCCAGATGTGGCGAATTACGCCGGCCTCGTCGATCAGGAACGTCGTGCGCTCGATCCCCATAAAGGTGCGGCCGTACATGTTTTTCTCGACCCAGCAGCCCAGAGTTTCCAGCAATTCCCCTTCCTCGTCTGACAACAGCGGCATCCCCAGTTCGTACTTTTGGATGAATTTGTCGTGGCTGTCGGGGGTATCTTTGGACAGGCCGACTATGACTGCACCAGCGGCGGTGAAATCCTCGGTCTTAGTTGTGAACTCGATGGATTCCGTGGTGCAACCGGGTGTGTCGTCTTTGGGGTACAGGAACAGCACCAGTTTTTTGCCTTTGAAATCTGCTAAAGACATAGTGCCACCACCGTCGCGGGGGAGGGTGAAATTCGGGAATTGGTCGCCGGTTTGCATAAGGTTCTCCTGTTGTTTTGGCTAGAATAGGGTGTCTGGCGGGAAAGAAAACCCGCAAATGACCCTTTTCAGGGCGGCGCGGGCGTATTAGAGCCGCCTGAACCGAGGGAACCAATATGCACACGCTTGATGATTTCGATTTTGAACTGCCAGAGACGCTAATCGCGCTTCGCCCTGTTCGGCCGCGCCAAGCGTCACGGATGCTGGTGGCGAATGGCGGGATTGTGGATGCGATAGTCTCGGACTTGCCAAGTTTCCTCAGGGCAGGGGATTTGCTGGTTTTCAACAATACCAAAGTTATTCCTGCACGGCTTTCGGGGCAGAGGTTTCGCGAATCGCCGCATGGGTCGGGGGTGTCTAATATCGAGGTTAACCTGATCGAAAGGATTTCAGCGGACACTTGGATATCGCTGGCAAAGCCTGCCAAAAGGTTAAAGCCAAACGATGTGATCCGGTTTGGGGATCTTTCAGCGACGGTGGTGGGGAAAAACGGTGGCGAGGTCACGCTGGCTTTTGATAAATCCGGCGAGGCGCTTGATCGGGCCATCGATGCGGTAGGTGCGATGCCGTTGCCGCCCTATATTGCCTCTAAACGGGCGGCGGATGCGCGGGATATGGACGATTACCAAACGGTTTTTGCCTCGCGGACAGGTGCGGTAGCCGCGCCCACAGCGTCGCTACATTTTGATAATGAATTATTGGCGCGGCTCGACAAATCAGGGATTAAGTCAACCGAGGTGACGTTGCATGTGGGGGCAGGCACGTTCCTGCCCGTTAAGGTCGATAATATCGAAGAACACAAGATGCACAGTGAATGGGGTGAAGTTTCGCGTGAATCGGCCGACATGATTAACCAGACGTTAAAGGCTGGTGGGCGCATCATTCCGGTTGGCACGACCGCACTGCGCTTGATCGAAACGGCGGCGACCGGCGCTGGAAAAATAGCGCCGTGGGTCGGGGATACGGATATTTTTATTCGCCCGGGATACGTGTTCAAAATTGCCGACGGGTTGATGACTAATTTCCATTTGCCCAAATCGACGCTGATGATGCTGGTGTCGGCCCTAATTGGTTACGATAAGGTTAAACAGATATACGCACATGCGATAGATAACAGGTACCGTTTCTTTTCCTACGGCGACAGTTCGCTACTTTTTCGGAAATAAACAAAGTCACACACGAAATGTCGTTACAAGAATAAATCCGCCGTTAATGTCGGGATATTAAGGCCGCTGATTCTATTAAGGGCGACGAATGGTCTATATTCTTAAAAACGCATGGCCGCTGCTGCTTGGCATGATGCTACTGATGGTTGGAAACGGCCTGCAAGGCACATTGCTTGGGCTTCGCGGCGCGGTTGAGGGGTTTTCGCCCACCACCATGTCCTACATCATGAGCGGGTATTATCTGGGCTTTCTCGGGGGGTCCTACATGGCGCCCGAGCTGATTCGCAGAGTTGGCCATGTACGGGTGTTCGCCGCGCTCGGATCGCTGATTTCCGCCGCTTTTATCCTTTATGCTGCCCTGCCGGACCCGATTGTCTGGACGCTGATCCGCGTGGTCGTGGGGTTTTGTTTTGCCGGTGTGTATGTTGTGGCCGAAAGCTGGCTGAATGACGCGGCCACGAACGAGACGCGCGGGCAGGCGCTTTCGGTTTATGTGATCGTGCAGATGGTTGGTATCGTGACCGCACAGGTGCTGCTGAACTTCGCGGATGTCAGCGGGTATACATTATTCGTATTGATGTCGGTTCTCGTCTCGGTTTCCTTCCTGCCGATTTTGCTGTCTTCGACAACGGCGCCGGTTTTTCGTGCAACCAAGCGTATGACCCTTAAGGAATTGTACACGATCTCGCCGCTAGGCTGCGTTGGTACGTTCCTTCTGGGCGGAATTTTTGCGACTCTGTTCGGAATGGCCTCGGTTTATGGCACCGAGGTTGGAATGAGTGTGCGGGAAATCTCGATTTTTATTGGTTTGATTTATTTTGGCGGCATGATCTGGCAGTATCCGATCGGGTGGGTTTCCGATAGAATGGACCGCCGGAAATTGATCATGATCCTCACAGCTTTTGGGGGTGGAACCGTATTAATAGGCTCCCTGTTTACCGAGAACCAAATTGTGCTGTATGCGCTTGCTTTTACCATCGGTGGAGTGGCCAACCCTTTGTATTCGCTACTTATTGCCTATACGAATGATTATCTTGAACCGGACGACATGGCCTCCGCCTCGGGTGGTTTGAATTTCATTAATGGTGTCGGCGCGATTGGAATGGCGGTAGTCGTTGGTTGGTCGATGACGCGGTTCGGACCAAACAGCTTCTTTGTGATTTTGGCGATTTTGATGTCTACAATTGCAGCTTATGCCGCATACCGTACAACCAGGCGTGCGCCGACTCCGGTGGAGGAGACATCGCCATACGCAACCGTCCTTCCGCAATCCTCGCCAATCGCTGTGGAGGTGGCGCAAGAGGTCGCCATCGAGATGGCTTCGGAGGAAGAAGATGCGACAAAGTAATTTTTAGCTTGGAATATTTTGAAATTATGCAAACATGCAGAAAATGGCATCAAAAGGAGTCGCCGGTATGAATAAACTGGCCGAAGAGATTCTCGATTTTTGGACCGAAACTGGCATGGAAGGCTGGTATAAAGAGTCCGCCGAGTTTGACGATAAAATCCGCTCCCGTTTTAAAGATGCATGGACCGAGGCTTTGGCCGGAAAATATTCGCATTGGAAGCTAGATGCCAAATCCTCTCTAGCCCTGATTATTCTGCTGGACCAGTTTCCGCGCAATATGTTCCGTGGGGACGGGGCCTCGTTCGCGTCTGACCGCATGGCGTTGTGTGTGGCTAAAAAAGCGCTGGAGCGGAATTTCGACAAAGAAATCGACGGTACGATGCGCCAGTTTTTCTATCTGCCCTTCATGCATTCGGAATCCTTGATGGATCAGGACGCCTCCGTTCGGGCGTTTTGTACGCGTATGCCCGGCACCGGCAATCTATTGCACGCCCGCGCACATCGGCAGGTTATTCGTGATTTCGGGCGGTTCCCTTACCGGAATGGCGCATTGGGGCGCGATACTACGGGTAAAGAAGCCACCTACCTTGACGCTGGCGGCTATGGTTTTACCCTTGCGGGTATGGATAAATAGCTTCTCGTTTTCTGTGGGTGGTCTATATTCCAGAAATGGTTTAATGGTAGACTAATTCCAGAAACTCGGAGAAGATCATGGCTGATACCTCATATGACGTTCTAATAATCGGGGCGGGTCCCGGCGGGTATGTGGCCGCCATTCGTGCCGCTCAGCTTGGGCTGAAAACCGCCGTGATCGAGCGTGAACATCTGGGCGGCATCTGTCTTAACTGGGGCTGTATCCCGACCAAAGCCCTGCTGCGCTCTGCTGAAGTGTTCCATCTTATGGGGCGCGCGAAGGAATTCGGGCTGACGGCGGAAAAGTTCGGATTTGATCTCTCGGCGGTTGTGAAACGGTCGCGCGGGGTGGCCAAGCAGCTGTCCGGCGGGGTCGGGCATTTGCTGAAAAAGAACAAAGTCACCGTGATTATGGGGGATGCCACACTTACAGGTGTTGGCAAGATTTCTGTGAAAACCAAAAAAGGCACAGAGACGCTGAGCGCTAAAAATATCATTGTTGCGACTGGCGCGCGGGCACGGGAATTACCGGGGCTTGAGGCCGACGGGGATTTGGTCTGGACCTATAAGCACGCGCTTGATCCGCCACATATGCCCAAAAAGCTGTTGGTTATCGGGTCCGGCGCAATCGGGATCGAGTTTGCCAGCTTTTTCAACACGCTTGGTGCTGACACAACCGTGGTCGAGGTGATGGACCGTATCCTGCCCGTTGAAGACGCGGAAATAGCCGCGCTGGCCAAAAAACAGTTCGTTAAACAAGGTATGAAGATTATGGAGAAATCCATGGTCAAAAAACTGGACCGCGCCAAAGGCAAGGTTACGGCGCATATCGAAACGGCTGGTAAAACGATTAAGCAAGAGTTTGATACGGTTATTTCTGCGGTCGGAATTGTCGGAAATATCGAGGGTTTGGGCCTAGAGGCATTAGGGGTGAAAATCGATCGAACCCATATTGTGACGGATCAGTATTGCGAGACTTCCGTGCCGGGCTTGTACGCCATCGGGGATATTGCCGGCGCACCGTGGCTTGCCCATAAAGCCAGCCACGAAGGTGTTATGGTTGCCGAAAAAATTGCGGGCCGCAAGGTTCACGCGATCAAACCTGAAAGCATTGCGGGGTGTACGTATTGTTATCCGCAGGTGGCCTCGGTCGGGTATACCGAAGCCAAGGCCAAGGAGCTGGGCTATGACATCAAAGTCGGACGCTTCCCGTTTATGGCCAACGGCAAGGCGATTGCTTTGGGGGAACCCGAGGGCCTGATTAAAACCATTTTCGATGCCAAAACCGGCGAGCTGTTAGGGGCGCATATGGTCGGGGCCGAGGTGACAGAACTCATCCAAGGCTACGTCATTGGTCGCCAGATGGAGACCACCGAGGAAGACCTTATGCACACAATCTTCCCGCATCCGACCTTGTCAGAGATGATGCACGAAAGTGTTCTGGACGCTTACGGTCGAGCAATCCACTTCTAGATCAACGACGAATTCGCGTGTATTTGGCGCCCTGTAAAGTGGCGCCAACAATCGCGCCGGTTTGGTTGAAAACGACGGCATAAACCGGAAGGTTGATCGTGTTGGTGGAAACGCCGACCGAACCATAATCGTTTTGGTAAACAAATTCAGCATCCACGCCCAATTGCCACCCATCTGCACTCCGGAACCCTGTTAAGGTTTCCTGTGTCATGAAAAACAGGGCGTGGCTGAAGCGTTGCGCGCCGATTTGTAGGCCAATGGACGCGGCCGAGAACGAGAAGTAATCGACCTTCGCATCGCCGATCAACAACCCGCCCTCACCGTACGATCCCCCCAAAAAAAATCCGGCTTCGGTGATTTCGGGAATGATTAATAAGCCCGCAGCGAGGCTGGCCAGTTGCTCTGTTCCCGGAATGGTTCTGAATAAATCCGCGCGCGCGATGTCGATGTCGCGATCAATCTGGTACATAGATTTTGAAAGGCCGGTGGCGGTGCATGCCGCCGTAAAGCCGGTCGCTGCGATAAACCCGCGTCTTGTCCAATTGTTCATCGGAATTCTCCTGTTTTTTATAACTGCTTCTGCCTGTTAGGTGAATTTAACACGCAGGTGGATTCGTGGCCAGAAAAACAAATTGGGGTGGCTGAAACCGGCCAGTCCCACGTTGCTTAATACTCTTCGTCCAGTAACATGCGCGCGACGCGATTGGCAAAATAGGTCAAAACTCCGTCGCAACCGGCCCGCTTAAAAGCGCCAAGACTTTCGATCATAGCTTTGTCTTGGTCAATCCAGCCGTTCTGCCCAGCCGCACAAATCATCGCGTATTCCCCGCTGACTTGGTAGGCAAATGTTGGCACCCCAAATTCAGCTTTCACACGTTGGCACACGTCCAGATAGGGCATTCCGGGTTTGACCATGACCATGTCGGCCCCCTCGGACAGGTCTTTGGCGACCTCGCGCAAGGCCTCGTCTGAATTGGCGAAATCCATTTGATAGGTTTTCTTGTCACCCTTTAGGGCACCCGTGGCCCCGACCGCATCGCGAAACGGGCCGTAAAACGCGCTGGCGTATTTGGCGGAATAGCTCATGATTGCCACATCGGGAAAATCGTTAGCCTCCAGCGCTTGGCGCATAATCCCGATGCGCCCGTCCATCATATCACTTGGTCCAAGAATATCGGCACCCGCTTCGGCTTGCGCCAAGGTCTGTTTCGCCAGCGCCTCTAGCGTTTCATCGTTCAGAATAATTTCATCCCGCACCAGCCCGTCGTGGCCGTCGGAATTATACGGATCAAGCGCCACATCCAGCATAATACCTATGTCCGGCACCGCCGCCTTGATCGCGCGGGTCGCACGGTTAACCAAATTTTCAGGATTCCATGCCTCGGCCGCATCCGGCGTTTTGTCGGAGGCATCGGTGTAGGGAAACAGGGCGATTACCGGAATGCCAAGCGTCGCGGCCTCTTCGGCAGCTTGCACGGCCAGATCAATGCTAAGGCGATCAACACCGGGCAGCGAGGCCACAGGTTCGCGAACACCCTCACCACCGCGCACAAATATCGGCCAGATCAGGTCGGACACACTTAGCCGCGTTTCCTGCACAAGGCTGCGCATCCAAGGGGTGCGACGCAGGCGACGCGAACGGCTCATCGGGAAGGGGGCGTGGATTGGGTTCATAGCTGGCCTCGTTTTTCAGTTGCCTTATGGATGCCACGTCACGGGCAGGTTTGCCAAGGGTAAACGAAAATGGCCCGCCGAATTTGTTTCGACGGGCCATGTGTTACCAAGTGGTTACCTTAGTTCTTTTCTTTATCAACCATACGACCTTCGGAAATCCAAGGCATCATAGCACGAAGCTCTCTACCGACAGATTCGATCTGGTGCGCGTCGTTGATACGGCGTGTCGCTTTGAACGATGGCTGCCCAACAGAGTTTTCCAGCATGAAATCGCGAACGAATTTACCGGATTGAATGTCCGCAAGCACCGCTTTCATGCGGGCTTTTGTTTCGTCATACGGAAGAATGCGCGGGCCGGAGACATACTCGCCGTACTCGGCAGTGTTCGAGATCGAGTAGTTCATGTTGGCGATGCCGCCTTCATAAATCAGGTCAACGATCAGTTTGACCTCATGTACGCACTCGAAATACGCCATTTCAGGCTCGTAACCGGCTTCAACGAGCGTCTCGAAACCCATGCGGATCAGCTCGACAATGCCACCACAAAGAACAGCCTGCTCGCCGAACAGGTCGGTTTCGCATTCCTGACGGAAGTCGGTTTCAATGATGCCCGAGCGACCGCCACCAATAGCGGAGCAGTATGACAGGCCGATTTCCATCGCTTTGCCGGATGCGTCATTGTCAACAGCCACAAGGCAAGGAACGCCGCCGCCTTTAACGAATTCACCGCGAACCGTGTGGCCCGGGCCTTTGGGGGCCATCATGATGATGTCCACGCCGGCTTTCGGCTCGATCAGGTTGAAGTGGATGTTCAGGCCGTGGGCGAATGCCATGGCCGCGCCTTCACGGATGTTGTCTTTGACGTATTTGTTATACGTGTCAGCCTGAAGCTCGTCCGGCATCGTGAACATAATCAGATCACACCAAGCGGCGGCTTCGGCGATGCCCATAACCTTCAGCCCTTCAGCTTCGGCTTTGGCCTGACTAGGAGAGCCGTCGCGTAACGCCACAACAACATTCTTTGCACCGGAATCCCGCAGGTTCAACGCATGCGCATGCCCCTGTGATCCGTACCCAAGAATGGCCACCTTCATGTTTTTAATCAGATTGATATCGCAATCGCGATCATAATATACGCGCATAGTTTTTCTCCCTAGGATTAAGTACCCTCGTAAAATACAGGGTTTTCGCAAAAACTTCTTTCTATTATCTCTCTTTTTCCCTAAATACTCAAAAAACCATTCGCAAAGCACCTATAATACGGAAAACTAATGCAACTAGATGACATGGATCACCGCCTCTTGCGATTATTGCAAGAAGACGCAACACAATCGATTGCGGAACTGGCAAACAAAGCAGGCATGTCCGCGGGCACCTGTTGGCGTAGAATCGAAAAACTGGAGGCCGCGGGCGTAATACGCGGCCGCAAAATCGTGATAGATTACGCTAAACTTGGTTATGCGGTTCTGGTATTCCTTCGCATCACGCTAGACAAAACCAACGGGAATGCGTTCGAGGAGTTCATCCAGAAAGCCCGAAAAATCCCCGAGGTCGAAGCCATTCAAACCCTGCTTGGACGCGTCGATATACGAATGGACGTGCGCGCGCGCGATTTGAAACATTACCACGAAATTTACAGATCACGCGTTTTGGCCCTGCCACATATCACCGATATCGAGGCGTTGATGCTGGTGTCCGAAATCAAGAACACCGAAAGGTTGGCCATATGATTGTGGACATTGATGATATAGATCGCGCGATTTTGCGAACCCTTCAGCAAGACGGCGGTCTAAGCGCCAAGGACGTAGGTGCCAAGGTCGGCCTGTCGCAACCCGCAGCGTGGCGGCGGATTAAGCGGCTTGAGGATTCCGGTATTATTAATGGCCGCATTATCATCCTTGATCGCGAAAAACTGGGGTTTGACGTGGTTGTGTATCTGGGGGTGAAACTGATGACCAAAGGCCGCGTTAGCCTCGATGATTTTGAGCGCGCCGTTTGTGCCATCCCAGAAGTGCAACTGGTGCAGCATGTTTTGGGTGTTTACGATTACCGCCTCAAAGTTGTTGCGCGTGATTTGTCGGATTTTGAACGCATATTAAGGCGCAGAATCATGACGTTACCGGGGGTTGGTAATGTAGAATCAAACGTATTGCTGTCAGAAGAAAAAGCCGTGGGTACGGCGATCTAAGCCCCTAATCCGGCTTTCATCACCGCTTTTCGCAGCGGCTCGAACCCGTATAACATCTTTAAACCGGCCCGTCGTAGATCGCGCAAGTTTTGTGACTGCGCCATTGCCGCGCGGTTCAAAACATCAACACCCTTGATACGGGCCGCCATGTCTGGCCAGCGCGTGCGGTGATATTCGCGTAAAACCTCGGGCGCGCCGAAGTCTTTGCCTGCATCCCGCGCCTCTGTGGTTAAGCTAACCAGTGTCGCCAAATCGGCGAGGCTCATGTTCAAACCTTGTGCGCCGATGGGCGGAATGACGTGCGCGGCCTCGGCCAGCAGTGCTGTTCGAGGGCCGTATAAATGCGAGGCCCGCTGCGCGATGATCGGCCAAAGGTTGCGCTTGCTGGCCAGTTCCAGCTGACCAAGTACACCGCAAGCACGAAGGTTTAGCGCTGTGTTGAATTCGGCCACAGACATTTTTTGCAAGGTATCCGCGTTCGGCCCCGTATCCATCCAGACAACGGCGCAGTGATGCACGCCGTCTTGGTCGGGCAGCGGCACAAGCGTGAAAGGCCCGCCAGAGCGGTGAATTTCGGTCGAAATATTCTCGTGTGGAAATTCGCACCGCACGTTGAAAACCAAAGCCTTCTGGCCGTAACGCCATGTTTTGATGCCAATTCCAAGCTGCTCGCGGATAAGGGAATTGCGCCCGTCCGCCGCCACAACCATTTTGGCCCGCACTTGGCGACCATCGGAAAGGTTCACCAAGGCCTCGTTTATGCGGGGCGTAATGCGGTCTACTTTGACGGGGGATTCAAGGCGCGCCGTCGGCAGTTCAGCGATATGGGCAACCATCTCGCGGCGCAACAGCCAATTGGGAAGATTATAGCCAAATGCTTCGCGATCAATATCATGGGCATCAAAATTGGCTTGCTCGCGGATGCCGTGATCTTCGCCGCCGGAATCGACAATCCGCATTATTCGAAGGGGGGCTGCATATGTCTCCAAGCGCGGCCAAAGCCCTGATTGTTTTAATAATGCGACGGAGGGCAGCAAAAACGCGGTGCTACGCAAATCCGCGCCCTCGGCGTTTATGTCTGTGATAGGCGGCACTGGATCAACGCACATAGTGTCAAAACCCGCAGCAGCGAATGCCGCCGTGGCACAAAGGCCGGCAACGCCGCCGCCTGCAACCAGAATGTCTGTTTCGATACGTTCCATATGCGCCCCTAATTCACCGGACCAGCTGCGTCAAAAACGCGGTCAAATCTTCGGTTTGGTGGTGGATGTGTGGCGCGAATTCCTCGGGGCCGACCAGTACGGTTTTCATGCCCATCTGATGTGGAATGGCGAGGTTGCGGATGTCATCCTCGAACATCGCGGCACGTTTCGTTTCGATACCATCGGTGGTGAATATCTTCTGAAAGGCCGCTAAATCGGGTTTAGGTGTGTAACCGGCGTCTTCAACACCATAAATCGCATCAAAAACCCCACCTAACCCGAGCGCATTTGAAACGCCTTCGCCGTGTGCCCGCGAACCGTTGGTATAAATGATTTTACGCCCCGGCAGGGCGGAAATAGCGGCGCGAAGGGCGGGTGATGCCTCGATATTGCTTAGGTCCAGCTGGTGCACCTCGAGCAGATATGGATCAGGGTCAATATTATGCACCTGCATCAAACCCGCCAGCGTCGTCCCGTATTCCTTCCAGTATTTCTGCCGCAATATGTGAGCGGTTTGCGCGTCAACATTCAGCTCGCGCATAACATAATTGGCCATTAGCCTTTCGATTTGATCAAAAAGGCGGGCTTGAGGGGGATATAGGGTGTTGTCGAGATCAAAAACCCAATAATCTACATGTGTGAACGCGTCATATGACATGCCCAATTGTTACCGTGGACGAGGGGGCGCGGCAACGGAAATCGGGAAAATTCTGGCAACAAAACGGGTGCCAAACGCAACGACAAGGCGGGTAATCACAGCAACGCCGTTGATACCTTGCGAAATTCTTTACCCGATTGTAACCTTTACTAAATTACAAAGGATTTGCCGGATGGGCGATGTGCCAACTCAAAACAAAGATGCGTATACGCTGGTTCTCGCCGCGATTGACGAGGGGGTCTATCTGCCCGGCGATCGTCTGGTGGAATCCGAATTGGCGGAGCGGTTCGGCGTTTCCCGCACGCCTGTTCGCGAAGCCTTGCAGCGGTTGGAGACGCAATCGGTGCTGGTGCGGGACGGGCGATCCATGGTGGTATCATCGCTGGACCATGACCAATTAGGCGAGCTTTACGTTGTTCGCGCCGAACTGGAAGCCTTGGCCGCGCGCCTCGCCGCCCAACACGCCGCACCGGAAGAGGTTCGGGTTTTGCGCGCAATGGTGACCCAGGACATGACGCTGTTAGGGCAGCCCCAATCACTGTCGCGCGCAAACCGACGTTTTCACAAGCAATTGCATCTTGCAAGCCACAACCGGTATTTGATCCAGCAATTGAAGATGGTGCATCGAACGATGGCCTTGATGGCAACGACGACTTTTGCCGTTGAGGGGCGTGACGTGGTTGCGCTGGACGAACATTCAAAAATCGTGGAAGCAATAGAGAACGGTGACGGGGATGCGGCGGCGGCAGCGCTCAAGGATCATATTTCCATGGCATATCAAACGCGCCTTATGACCAATGCGGATAGCTAATCATCCTCGTCGTTGCGGCCATGGAAGGTTTTGTCCCAGTAGAAGGGGGCGAAAAACAACTCTGCCAAGGCTTTATATGATGCCAGCATTCCTAAGGGCCAGTAGAGTGGTAACATCAAAATATACGGTATTAAATGTCGTAAATGTTTGTGCATTGTGGCCTTCAAGATGGACGTTAACATCACCACTTGGCCGCTGATCATGACAAAGGCAAACATCCACCACAGCGTTGTGGGGATGACATTTACGGGTATGATTGGGATGTAAAAATGCGCCAGCCACAAAGCCCAGAAAACCGGAGCGGCGAGGAATGCACTTAACCCGCCAAGCAAGATTACTTGAAAACTGATGAACCCCGTTAATCCCAGATCGCGGAACAATCCGGCGGGGTCTCGCATGTGGGTTGTCCAAGTCATGGCGAACCCCTTTAGCCACCTTGATCGCTGTCGAATCCATGCGACGGGCAGGTTGTTTGCTTCCTCCCAAGTGGTGGTGTTAACCATTTCGCAACGATACCCGAAACGGGCGAGGCGCATTCCAAGGTCGGCATCCTCGGTCACGTTATGGGCATCCCAACCGCCGATTTCCTCCAGAATACTGCGGCGGAAAAATACGGTCGTGCCCCCAAGCGGAATCGGCAGGCCGAGGTTTTGAATACCCTTTAGAATGACGCGGAACCACGTGGCGTATTCGATAGTGAAGCATCGTGACAACCAGTTGCTGCGGCTATTGTAAAAATCCAGATACCCTTGCAGGCAGGCGACATTCGCGGGGGCTGCCAGAAAATGCGCCGCGATCTTCAGGATTTGATCAGGGTCCGGTCGATCTTCGGCGTCATAAATCCCGATGATGTCCCCCGTGCAGTACGGCAGCGCGTAGTTCATGGCCTTGGGTTTGGTTTGCAACCAGTCTTTGGGCACCGTGATACATTGGATGAAATCGGGCAGGGTAAGGCGCGCGAGGGCGCTGGCCGTTAGCGTATCGACCTCCTCCAACAGGAATTTTATTTCTAGAAGTTCGTGCGGGTATTCAAGCTTTTCCAGCGTGCTGATTAGCCGTGACAGAACGGCATCCTCTTTGAACAACGGCACCAGAATCGTAACTTTTAACGTCGGCTTATTTGCAGGAATGGTGGACGCAGAATTCGGCAACCAATAGGGCAAGGCGGTGTCTTTTTCCCATGATACAAGCGCGGAAACCCGCAGGAGGGTTGTTGCGAAGTTGGCGATCATCACCCAAATCAGCAATCCCAGCAGCCACAAATCGGGGAAGGCAACCAAGGTGGTTGTTACAAACGCCAATCCGATAATAAACTTTAGTTTGAACGGTTTAATGCGAAAATCACGGCAGCTGTATTCTTCGGGGCAAAGATCGCGCGCGGTTTCCAGCTTCGCGGTGGTTATATGTTTGGTAATGTATTGCCGGATAAGCGCAGGGTCTGCGGCAAGAAAATTGACATGCCTGATCCCGTCGGGCGGTTGGGGTGCATTGATTTCGGCTTTACCCACGACATAAACCAACCGCTGGCCAAACCTGCGCCACGGGATGATTTCTGCGGCTAACAATTTGTTAAGGTCTTCACCAATCAACAGGGTCTCGTCAGGCGGAGTAGCCCGCAGATCGATTTGAAGATCGCCTACATCCACACGAAGACTAATGGCCGACAGCGGGGGTGGGCGTTTTAAGTCTGGCTCGACAAGGATCTGGTGCAGATTAGTTAGGGACACAACGAATACTCGGCTAATTTAAGCCAAGATACCTTCATT
>CAKZNY010000401.1 GCA_937132145.1 uncultured Paracoccaceae bacterium
AGGGCGGTTTCCGGAATGATTACAACCAGTTGCGCAAAAGCATATATCGAAACCAGCAGAGCAACATTTAACCGCCAATACTGTTTCAAGGATGCCCACGCCGCCCTGAACCCATCGCGCAAAGATTGCCATATGTTTGTGATCATGCCGGGTAAAATCAGCGCGGCTATTGCGATTTCCGCTGGCATAACAGACCCGATTCCGCTGATACATATCATCGGCAACCCGAACCCGACGGCCCCTTTGGTGAAGCCGGCGAATAGCATTACGGCAAACGCCACGCCCATTGCGAACAGGCCGTATTGCGTTGTCAGGATTTGAAGAGCATCGGTCATACAGATATCTTATCCGCGCGATTTGCCGGATTTGCAACGCCTTTCAGCAACAAGATTATTCCACACCACCACATCGCTGCGAATTATTCTTGCGCGTCCATTGACGTCCCCCACCTGAAATCCTAGTGTCTTCGCAACTGCACAAAAGTTAACGTGCGCCGCCGCATATTATATGACCGACAGGCAGTAAGGTGAATTCCATGAGCATCAAAACGCAACCCGAAGTGATATTCCCTGACCTGTTGGAGCGTTGCCAAAAAGCAATTCCCGTGGTCGAAGAAATTCTGTCTACCGCCCGCAATTTGATGTCGAAGCGCGTAACAATCGACGGCCGCGTATCCGGCAAAGCGGTGGAGCAGGAACAGTATGCCGCCCACGGCCTAAGCTGGCTGGCAACCTACGTTGAAAGCCTGCGGCAGATGTCGGCATGGGCGCAGAACTTGCAGGCAAACGGGCGCTTGGGCGAAATGGAACGTCTGCTTCTGCAAATCGCTTTTGGCGAGTATCTAAGCCAGATTCGCGGCGGAATTCCCATGGCGCAGGGCGAAATTATCAGGCTTTCAGATTTGGGGGTAGAGGACACCACAACTCTCGATACGATGTTGCAAGGCAATACGGACGCAGCGCGAAAACGGCTGGTAGAGCTGATGATTGAGCGCGACGGTGTGGCGACGTTCGGAGACACGGGGCTGGACGAGGAATACGAAATGATCCGCGATCAGTTCCGCCGTTTCGCCGACGATAAAATCGTGCCCTATGCCCATGAATGGCACCTGAAAGACGAACTAATCCCGATGGAAATCATTACCGAAATGGGCGAACTGGGCGTGTTCGGCCTGACAATCCCCGAGGAATACGGCGGGTTCGGCATGACCAAAACCGCGATGTGTGTCGTTTCCGAAGAACTGTCGCGCGGCTATATCGGGGTGGGTTCGCTGGGGACACGCTCGGAAATCGCGGCGGAGCTGATTATGTGTGGCGGCACCGAAGCGCAGAAGCGGGAATGGCTGCCCAAAATCGCCTCGGCTGAAATCCTGCCGACGGCGGTGTTTACCGAACCCAGCACCGGCTCGGATCTGGGCAGTTTGCGGACGCGCGCGGTGCTGGAAGGTGACGAATACGTCGTGACCGGCAATAAAACATGGATCACCCATGCGGCGCGCACCGACGTGATGACCATGCTGGTGCGGACCGATCCGTCGAGCGATACCTATTCCGGCCTGTCGATGCTTTTGGCTGAAAAGCCGCGCGGGACCGATGATAACCCGTTTCCCGCAGAAGGGATGTCGGGCGGCGAGATCGCGGTGCTGGGCTATCGCGGCATGAAGGAATACGAGCTGGCATTTGACGGGTTCAAGGTGAAAGCGGAAAACCTGCTCGGCGGGGTTGAAGGGCAGGGGTTCAAACAGTTGATGCAGACGTTTGAATCCGCCCGTATCCAGACGGCGGCCCGTGCGATTGGCGTTGCCCAATGTGCGATGGAATTGGGCCTGAAATATGCGATTGATCGCAAGCAATTCGGCAAATCCATAATCGAATTCCCGCGTATTTACAGCAAGCTGGCGATGATGGCGGTGGAAATTATGATCACCCGCCAGCTTTCGTATTTCGCGGCGCGAAAGAAAGATAACGGGCGGCGCTGTGATCTTGAGGCTGGCATGGCCAAGCTGCTGGGCGCGCGCGTGGCGTGGATGTGCGCGGACAACGGGTTGCAAATTCACGGTGGCAACGGCTTTGCCCTCGAATATCCGATCAGTCGGGTTTTATGTGATGCACGAATCCTGAGCATCTTCGAGGGGGCCGCCGAAATTCAGGCGCAAGTCATTGCACGGCGCGTGTTGGAGCAGGCGCGGAATTAACCCTCGCGTTTTAACGCGGCGATCAAACGCTCGCGCGCGGACGGTGATTTGTTGCGCCCCAATGCCGGCATTAACCATGTTTCAATGAAGTGGCCCGTGGTTCGCAGGGCTTCGATAACGGGGGCGGTTTCCTCAATAGGGTCGTCCATTCGCAGGAACCTTGGCAATGGCAACATCAGGTCGGCGAACTCTTTGCCACCTTCCCGACTAACGGCGCGACCCGATCGCGGGGAAACATATATCAAATCCTGCGTAACGCCTGTCGCTGCACATTGCGTTAAATCCAGACCAAATCCCATGTCGGCCAGCAGTGCGTTTTCCCACAATGCATAGCGGGCAGGCCAGTCGGCGGCCTCGCCTAGCGCATCAACAAGATCGATGGTTCGGGCGTAAAGCGATGTGTTTTCCTCGCGTTCCGGCAGGCCGAGGCAAAGCAATGCAGACACCATCCCCATCGCCGCCAAAGCACCGCGATCCCCCATGATCTGGACGGCGCGGGATTTTATCGGGTCAACGGTATAACTACCCAGATGATCCTCCAACCGCGCCTTCCATTCGACCGACAATTGCGCCCCCGGTTGCAATATAGGGGCCATTTTACGCGCACCACCGCCGCGCACGAGCCCCGCGTGCCGACCATGTCGTTTCGTAAATACTTCGATGATTGCGGAGCCTTCGCCGTGCTTTCGCACCGACAACAAAACCCCTTCGTCGCGCCATTCCATGCCGCGAGCCTAGCCCGAAAGCCCGTCCTGATCCAGTAGGCTTCGGCCCTGTTTGTCCTCAACCTCGATGATCCAGATATCGGGGTCGTATTTGCGTTGACGGGCGAGGGCTTCTTCGACTTCGGCATCGCTCCCCTCGGACAGGGGCACCCAGATGCGGTTGCCGTCTGTGTCATAACTGCGCTGGAAAGCTTGCGCGTTGCCGTCCAGCGTGTTGACTTTCACCAGAACCGCGCCAGCCGTTGCATCGCCCCGCGAAGTCAGGAACGCGGGGATATTCATCACCCGCAGGCGTGTCAGATACGCCTTAACCCAGAATTCGGAGGTGACGCTCAGGGTCATAGGCCGTCTTTAAAATTCAGCCCCATTTCGGTGAAACGCTCGGGGTCGCTCATCCATTTTGGGCGGACTTTGACTTGCAGGAACAAATGAACCTCACGGCCCATAAATTCCTTCAGTTCTTGGCGCGAAGCAACAGAGACGGATTTGATGGTCTCGCCCTTCGGCCCAAGAAGGATACCTTTGTGGCCGTCGCGTATGACGTAAATTATCTGGTCAACGCGGACCGAACCGTCTTTGCGTTCGGTCCATTGTTCGGTTTCCACGGTCAGTTGGTAGGGCAATTCCTGATGCAGGCGCAGGGTCAGTTTTTCGCGGGTGATTTCAGCGGCGAGGAAGCGCATCGGCAGGTCGGCAATCTGGTCTTCGGGGTAAAGCCAAGGGCCTTTGGGCAACCTTTCGGCCAGCCATTTTTTGAGGTCTTTGGTGCCGTGGCCTTTTTCAGCGGAAATCATGAAGGTCGCGGTGAAATCGAAAAGGTTGTTCAGCTCGGTCGACAAGGCTAACAGGGTATCGCTTTTGACGCGGTC
>CAKZNY010000402.1 GCA_937132145.1 uncultured Paracoccaceae bacterium
CATAAGGCTTGCGCCTGTGAATTTTCAATTGTCTCATTGCGTAGAAGATTATCAGCAAGTTCTTTCAACAAATCGCCGAGAACAATGACTTCCGCACGATTCAGCTCGATCGAAATCGCAGAGTTCAGATCGTCACTTTCAAGTTGAGAAGTCACTCAACAATACCCGCAGTTTCAACAACCGCATGCAGTAGCACATCGGCCCCCGCCGTGGCCCATTCGCGTGAAATATCCTCGGCCTCGTTGTGCGATAAACCATCGACGCAAGGGCACATCACCATTGCGGTTGGCGTTGTTTTGTTGATCCAACAAGCATCATGCCCTGCGCCGGAAATCAGGTTGCGGTGGGAGTAGCCAAGGCGCTCGGCGGCGTTGCGGACAGCCGATACACAGCCCTCGTCAAAGGTCACAGGGTCGAAGCCGCCGACTTTCTCGAACTCGATGCCCAGCCCCATTTCCTCGGCGATCTGCTTTGCCTCAACCGCGAACTCGGTTTCCATATCCGTGATCGTATCCAGATCGGGCGAGCGGAAATCGACGGTAAACACCACCTTGCCCGGGATCACGTTTCGCGAGTTCGGGAACACCTCGATATGCCCCGCGGCCCCCACGGCATCGGGCGCGTGGGACCATGCGATCTTGTCCACCAGCTCCAACATTCGCGCCATGCCCAGCCCTGCGTTTTTGCGCATCGGCATCGGCGTCGATCCGGTGTGCGAGTCCTTGCCCGTCACCGTCACCTGCACCCAGCTAAGCCCCTGACCGTGGGTGACAACGCCGATTTCCTTGCCCTCGGCCTCCAGAATAGGCCCTTGTTCGATGTGCAGCTCGAAGAAGGCGTGCATCTTGCGCGCGCCGACTTCCTCGTCCCCGCGCCAGCCGATCCGCGCCAGCTCGTCGCCGAACTTCAGCCCCTCGGAGTCCTCGATATTATACGCCCAGTCCTGCGTATGCACCCCTGCAAAAACGCCCGAGGCCAGCATTGCAGGCGCATAGCGTGTGCCTTCCTCGTTGGTCCAGTTGGTGACCACGATGGGGTGTTTGGTCTTGATGTCGAGGTCGTTCAGCGTGCGGATAATCTCCAGCCCGCCGAGCACCCCCAGAACGCCGTCATACTTGCCGCCCGTCGGCTGCGTATCCAGATGCGAGCCGACGTAAACCGGCAGCGCGTCGGGGTCCGTGCCCTCGCGCCGCGCAAACATATTGCCCATCTGGTCGACGCCCATCGTCAGGCCGGCAGCCACGCACCAGTCCTGAAACAGATGCCGCCCCTCGCTATCCTCGTCCGTTAAGGTTTGGCGATTGTTGCCGCCTGCTACACCCGGCCCGATCTTGGCCATCTCCATCAGCGAGTCCCAAAGGCGCTCGCCGTTGATTTTCATATTCTCGCCGGGTGCAGGCATTTTCTCTCTCCTTTAGTCGAGGTTTTTCAGAACGTCGGCCAGCTTGCCGATCAGCTCGTCTATGTGGGATTTGTTCATGATAAGCGGCGGCGACATGGCGATGATGTCGCCCGTGGTGCGGATCAGGATGCCCGCGTCGTAGGCATCGAGGAAGGCTTGGAATGCACGCTTGGTTGGCGCGCCCTCGATAGGCTCCAGCTCGACCGCGCCGATAAGACCTTCGTTGCGGATGTCGATAACGTGGGGCAGGCCGCGCAAGCCGTGCAGCGCATCCTCCCAATAAGGGGCCAAATCCCGTGCATTCTCGAACAGCCCGTCTTGCTTATACGTCTCCAGTGTCGCTAGCCCCGCGGCCGAGGCGATCGGGTTGCCGGAATAGGTGTAGCCGTGGAACAGCTCGATCATATTCTCCGGCCCGTCCATGAATGCGTCATGAATTTCCGAGCTGGTGATGACCGCGCCCATCGGAATTACGCCATTGGTCAGGCCCTTGGCGGTGGTCATCATGTCAGGCGTTACGCCGTAGTGATCCGCCCCGAACGCTGATCCTAGGCGGCCGAAACCCGTGATAACCTCGTCAAATATCAGCAGAATGCCGTGTTTTTTCGTGATCGCCCGCAGGCGGTCAAGATAGCCTTTGGGGGGTAGCAATACGCCTGTTGACCCCGCCATCGGCTCGACTATTACCGCCGCAATGTTGGACGCATCGCCAAGCGCGATGATTTTCTCCAGCTCGTCCGCGATCTCGGCGCCATGCTCGGGTTGGCCGCGCGTGAAGACGTTTTCAGGAATATGGGTGTGGGGCATGTGATCAACGCCGCTCAGCAACGTCCCGAAGGTCTTGCGGTTGGGGCCAATCCCGCCCACCGAAATGCCGCCGAAATTCACCCCGTGATAGCCGCGCTCGCGCCCGATAAGACGGGTTCGCGTGCCTTCGCCGCGCACGCGGTGGTAAGCAATGGCGATCTTCAACGCGGTCTCGACGGCCTCGGAACCCGAGTTGGTGTAGAACACATGGTTCATGCCGTCAGGCGTCATTTCGACCAGACGATTGGCCAGCTCGAACGCTTTGGGGTGGCCCATCTGGAAGGCGGGGGCGTAGTCCAGTTCGCGGGCTTGATTTGCAATCGCCTCGACAATGCGCGGCTGGTTGTGGCCCGCATTACAGCACCAAAGGCCCGCAGTTCCGTCTAGAACTTGACGGCCGTCAGCGGTGGTGTAATACATTCCGTCCGCGGCCACGAACATACGCGGGTTTTTCTTGAATTGACGGTTTGCCGTAAACGGCATCCAGAATGCGCCAAGATCATTTGGTGCGACGTTTGTGCGATCAGACATGCCAATCCTCCGAAAAAATTGTTTTGACCAACTGGTCAGGTTGAAGCTATCATAGCTGATTATGCAGTCAAGAATTCTTTGAAGGTTTTACACATGGGTGGTGCCAATAAACCAACGTCGAAACGCGAGGGGATGCGGCGCGAAACGCTTGCTCTGATTCTTGCGACAGCGGAACGGCATTTTGCCGATCACGGCTTCAAGGGCGCGACCATGCAGGCGATTGCGGATGAGGCAAAACTGCCCAAGGCCAACCTGCATTACTATTTCCCAACGAAACTAGAGCTTTACCGGCAGGTGGTCGAACGCATCTTCAACATCTGGCTGGACGCGGCGGAAAGTTTCGACACGCAAGCCAATCCGGAACAGGCGCTGGGGACCTATATTCGCAAGAAGATGGAGATCAGCCGCTCGCACCCTTACGGCTCCAAAGTGTGGGCAAACGAGGTGATCCACGGCGCGCCCATCATCCACGATTATCTTGAGACAACCCTGCGGGAATGGACGGATTCGCGAATCGAAGTCATCACCCGTTGGGCGGCCGAGGGCCTTATTGACCCCGTAAACCCCCGCCATTTGCTGTATATGATCTGGTCTACCACCCAGCATTACGCCGATTTTTCGCACCAGATTTCGACGCTGAACGGCGGGGTTCCGTTTAATGACGCACAGTGGGCGCAGGCGACGGAATGTGTGACGAATATCATCCTCAAAGGTATTGGCGTTAAGCGCGGTGACCCCGGTTAATTTTGGTCGGAAGCAGAAGGCGGGGATCGCCCATCAGGATGTGCGTTAATCTTTTAGCAACATCAGCAAAGCTATAATGGTCAGGCCGACGCCTGCCAACACCGTGACCCCGACGAAGCCGTTACCCATCGCGGCTTCCCACAAAATCACCCATGCAGGCACCAGATATGTGTAGGACATTACCTTGGCGCTTGGCAGGCGCAGGGTTGCGTATTGTAGCAGGAAAAACGTGGTGGCGCTGGCAAACACGGATACGTAAAGGATGGTGATCCAGACGATGGCGGGCAGGGCGGTCCAGT
>CAKZNY010000403.1 GCA_937132145.1 uncultured Paracoccaceae bacterium
GGCCTATATTTGAAGGAATGTGAGTGGCGTTTTAACAACAGTGACCCGTCAGACCAGTTATCACAGCTAAGACAATGGGTTAGAGAGTATTTAAACTAGGGTCAGGACTCGTTAAATCCAGAATATGACGAAAGCGGCAATACAGATTGCTGAGAAGAATGTGTGGGCGCATCGGTCATATCGGGTTGCAATGCGCCGCCAGTCTTTCAGTTTTCCAAACATGTTTTCGACCTTATGCCTTTGTTTATACAAGGTTTTGTCATAAGTGATCCGGCACTTTCGATTCTTCTTTGGAGGAATGCAGGGCGTAATCCCTTTTTCCCGTAAGCCATCCCTGAACCAATCGGCATCATAACCGCGGTCCGCCAAAAGATGTTTGGCGGCGGGGAAATCAGCCAGCAGTTTTCTGGCACCCAGATAATCCGATACTTGGCCTGCCGTCAGATGCATCAGAACGGGCCTTCCCTGACCATCCATTGCCTGACAGGTGATTTTCCAAATCACCGAGAAGGGCAGACCGCATGTAACTTGGAGTTTAACCCACCTTTTGTACGGCCCCTTCTCGGCGATTACTTCGTATTCGCCTGTCAGGCAGTGAATATCACGGGGAACATCCCCTTTTTTAAAAGGCTGGAAGCGGTGCGATGTGCCTTGAGATGCGTGGCGTCCGCTGCCCGACAGTTGATTGCAAAGCAATCAATGAAAGGGGATCTGTAATTGCTCTGGCACATTCCGAGATGATAACTCTTTGAATATTTTATCAAATACACCCAACTTGCTCCAGCGGATGAACCTATTATAAAGCGTTTTATGTGGGCCATATTCGGCGGGTGCATCCCGCCACTGAAGCCCCCGCTTCAGCACATGAATTATACCACTGAGTACACGCCGGTCATCGACACGTGGCACGCCATGTGAGCGTGGAAAATAGGGTTTTATGCATTCGATCTGTGCTTCTGAAAGCCAATAATGGTCCGACATGAGTAGATCCTCCTGCACGAATTGAATCATGAATTACATCATTTGGGAATCCCAAAATTTAATAGGTCCTGACCCTAGGGCTTGTTGAGATTCATCGAGAGTTGATGATAGCGGCAGCCAGATAGATCATAGAGGAAAAGCTCTGGTCGGTTTTACAGGCGCGCAAGGCTATCCGTTTGAATTCTTTCAGTTTCTGGAAGTAGTTTTCAATCAAGTGCCGCCATTTGTAACTGTGCCTGTCAAATTCAGGCGGGAATTTCCGGTTCGATTTCGGCGGGATGACTGGCTCAATCCCCGACTTCTCCAGATAATCACGCAGCCAGTTGGCATCAAACGCACGGTCTGCGAGAAACATTTCGCATGAAATACCCTCAATCAGCTCTGCTGTTTCGCGCAAGTCATGCGCTTGGCCCGGCATCAGGCGAAAGGAAACCAGATTGCCAAGCGCGTCTGTGAGAGCCAGGATTTTGGTGGTAATTCCACCGCGAGATCGCCCTATTGCCTGGCTTTGAGTCCCCCTTTTGCGCCCTGTCCGTGGCGGTGGACTTTGCAGATGGTGCCGTCAATCATGATGCATTCCATGTCGGG
>CAKZNY010000404.1 GCA_937132145.1 uncultured Paracoccaceae bacterium
TTGCCTAAATGCGGAGTCTCGACGTAAGCGATGTCATTCTGCCCGTCCCCATCGAAATCCGCGATCCCCGCAGGGGCCAACCAGCGAAACGCCTGCCCGATATGGGGTGTCGCCGCCAGCTTGAACAAACCGTCAGGTCCCAGCGAATATATCGCCAAAGACGCGCCCAGATTGACATCGGTTTCGACAACCACAACGTCGCCCAAACCATCGCCATCCATATCCGCCACACGGGGTGCTATATCCTCGAACACGTTAGCGCGTAAAGTTAACGAATACGTAACACCATCGGCATCCACGACCCGCAGCTCCTGTTTTTCAAGAACGCCGCCCATGATCCGGTGCGGATAAACATCGACGTCTGCACCGAACTGCGCCTCCACAATCCCGCCTCCAGCTGCCGCCGCAATCGGCAACAGTATGAACAGGATAAGGAGGCGTGCTATCATATTTGTTTTTCAGGCAGGTTAACGATCAGCCCGTCCAGCGCATCCGTCACCTTAATCTGGCACGTCAAACGCGACCGCACAACATCAGGCTCCCAAGCGAAATCGAGCATGTCTGATTCCATATCATCCTTCGCCGGTAACTTTTCCACCCAAGCCGCGTCCACATAGCAATGACACGTGGAGCAGGCACATGCGCCGCCACAATCCGCCTCGATCCCCGGCACGTTGTTGTCGCGCGCGCCCTCCATAACGGTCAAACCGTTGGCAACCTCGATCACATGTTCAGTGCCGTTGTGCTCGATATACGTAATTTTAGCCATGTTCGTCCCTCAGAAAATACAGTTCCAACCCGCTATCTAATACTCCACGACGCAGTCGACCAGCCCCTGCGTCACATTTTATCGTGACCATTCACCCATCGGCGCTGAAACGACAGGTGAAGGGTTTTCTGACGGCCACCTCTCGGCCGATTTCCGCCTTGTCGACCCACCAGTTCGCGCGTGGCCCAGCCAAAGTGTTAACCAATCCTTAACAGATCGTTAGGATTTTATATAAGTTTGTGCGAAATCCCCCTTATCGAGATTTAACGGATGGGGTCGGGATATGCCCAAGATCAAAATTAACGCAACGAGCGCCGGATTTTTCAATTTGTCACCGCTTGGCGACGCGCTGGCGCCTAATGTATTCCTGAAAACGGCTGTGAATATCCGTGGTTTGATAAGCGCGGCGCCGACCGATTGGGAAACTTCCGAAAGCCGGATGTACGATGATTTCGGCATCGATCTGACCGCAACCATGTCGGATGGCGTTAATAAACTCGGGGCGCAGGCGCGAATCGAGATCACTGAAATTGTGTATTTCCGCATTGAGGATGGCGAAAAAATCGTGACTGCCACGATGACATTCCCCGAACCCATCAGCTTGATCGCCACGTATGATCAAATCTCGCTGGACACTTACGGCTGGATCGCGGAGGCAGGCCGCGCTCTTGAGGACATCATCCAAACCGACGGTTTCATCTTCAACGGCGGGGATGGTGACGATATTTTTGCGCCGCACACCACTATTCTGCCCAGCTACGCTGATAATATTTTGCGCGGGCGCGGCGGGGATGACCATCTGACAGGCGGGCTTGGAAACGACAAAATCAAAGGCGGTACGGGCGATGATGTATTGATTGATCCCGCCGGAACCAACTTTCTAAGTGGACAGGCAGGGGATGATATCTTGCGGCTTGGCGATGGCTCGGACGGAAGCATCGCCAAGGGTGGGCGCGGGAATGATCAGCTGTTTTCGGGCGCGGGCAACGATACCCTTCGCGGCGGCGCGGGTGATGATATTCTGAATGGCGGGGGCGGAGATGACAGACTTTTTGGGGGGCGTGGCAACGATGTTCTGGAGGGCGGGTCTGGTTCGGATTTTCTTAAAGGCCATCAAGGCGCGGACCAGTTTGTGTTTAACACCGAAGATCAGGGGCGTGACCGGATCGCGGATTTTACCGACAATATCGACTTGATGGTTCTTAGCGGCTTGGCCGGTTTTGATGCCCTGACAATCACCCAAGATGGTAACGATACGTTAATCACTTGGGGCGGTGACAGCGACATCACGCTGACAAATTTCGACAGCGCCCTGCTGGACGCTGACGATTTTATGTTTATCTAAGCCGCACTTTAGCCGGATTAATCCGCAAGCGAGATCGCCACGAACCGTTTGTCGCCATCGCGGTGCACCAGCAGCAGAATCGATGTGCGTCCACCGGATTTGGCGGCCGCGATCCGCTCCGTTACATCCGTCGGAGAGGTCACCGCTTTCTGGCCAATTTCCATAATAATATCACCGGCGCGCAAACCTTTTTCAAAGGCGACCGAGGCCTCGTCCACACCCATGATCAAAACGCCTTCGGTGTAACCGTCCAGACCAAACTGGTTTAGGTTCTCGGCACTTAGCGTACCCAGCGTTAGTCCGTTTGTGTCAAAATCGGGCATGTCACCGGATACTGGCGGGGTTAGCGACGTTAAAATCGCCTCTTCCAGACGGCCTAGATCGACCAGAAACGTCTGGGTTTTTCCGTCGCGAACGACCACCACTCGCACAGCTTTGCCCACATCGGCATCGCCGACCATACGCACCAGCGCACGGGTGCTTTCAACTTCGATGCCGTCAAAGGTGATGATCACATCGCCCGGCATAATGCCCGCATCGCCCGCAGGGCCAACCATAACATCCGTTACCAAAGCCCCCGTTGTGGCGTCTAGATTTAGCGCCTCGGCGATATCTTCGCTGATGTCCTGAATACGAACGCCGAGCCAGCCACGACGCGTCTCGCCGTACTCGATCAATTGATTAACAACACGTGAAACCACCGCCGAGGACATAGAGAACCCGATCCCGATTGACCCGCCCGTAGGCGACAGAATCGCGGTGTTCACCCCGATCACCTGACCATCCATATTGAACAATGGTCCGCCGGAATTGCCACGGTTAATCGCCGCGTCCGTCTGGATGAAATCATCGTAGGAACCTGACAGCGAACGGTTGCGCGCCGAAATAATCCCTGCCGAAACCGAGAACCCCTGCCCCAGTGGATTGCCGATCGCCAACACCCAATCCCCTACACGGGCGGCATCGGAATCGCCGAATTTCACGAACGGCAACGGCATTTCGGATTCAACTTTCAGCACAGCGATGTCGGTTTTCACATCCCTGCCCACGACTGTCGCGATCAGGGTTTCGCCGTCAAAAAACTCGATCATAATCTCGTCGGAATCCACGATCACATGGTTATTCGTAACGATATATCCGTCTGCCGAGATGATGAAACCGGACCCGAGCGCATTGCCACGGCGGCGCGGTTTATCTTGCTGGCCTTCTTGAAAGTCCTCGAACAAATCCTCTAGCGGCGAGCCTTCGGGCACCATCGGCCCATTACCCGATATGCCGGGCAAGGTCACCGTTGTGACGATATTCACCACCGCCGGGCTGATTTCCTCGACCAGATCCGCCAGACTGTCGCCCGCTGCGCGCGATTGGCCTGGCGTTGGCATGATTATCAAAATCAGGGCAAATGCCGAGATCAGCATCGCGAACGAGGCGCGAATATAGCCCGTGCGACTAAGGGTTCTGGAATGGCTCAACGGTTTGACTCCTGCTTGAAAAAATGACGCGCCGAAACGGCCGCGCCTAACCTCCCTTACAAACTGCTACTATTTCACAAGAAATCAAGCGACTACGTGTCACATAAACGTCAGATCAGCCGCGAGCCGCCCAAACGAGCAGAACTCCGCCTGCTAGAATGACCAATCCCATCGTGCGTGTGCGTTCCGGCCCGATCTGGCGCAGCATATCCAACAGCTGCTCCAAACGCGAAGGGGCCAGTGCAAGCACCAGCCCCTCTACAATAGCTATGATACCTAATCCAAACAGGATGTCGGTTAGCATCTTTTGTTTAGTCCAACCCGTCCGATTTCAGGAAGGTGAAGAATTCGCTGTCAGGCGAAAGGATCATTGTGGTGGTGCTACCCTGCAAAGCTATCTCGTAGGCTGCAAGCGAACGATAGAAAGCGAAGAAATCTGGATCGCGGGAATAGGCAGCCGCGAAGATCGCGTTGCTTTTTGCGTCCGCTTCACCGCGAATGATCTCGCTGTCACGTTGCGCCGCAGACACCAGTTCTACTGCTGTACGATCAGCGGCGGCACGAACAACTTGTGCTGCCTCGTTACCACGCGCGCGTTCATCGGCAGCCTCACGTTCACGTTCGGCACGCATACGTGCGAATGTGGCTTCAAGGTTCTGCGTAGGTAGATCAGCCCGTTTGATACGCACATCAACCACTTCAATCCCGAGGTTCTCGGATTCTGAAGCCGCAATATCACGGATACGGTTCATCAATGCAACACGACCCTCGGAGAGGATTTCGTCGGATGTAACCGAACCCAGAACTTCACGCAAACTGGCGTTGACAATACGTCCAAGACGAGATTCAGCCGACGCAACGCCGCCCGTACCAACCGCTAGACGGAACTGGACCACATCGGCAATCCGGTACCGCGCAAACGCGTCCACAACCAAACGACGGTCATCCAGCGGGGTCACTTCCATCGGAGGCGTGTCCAGCGAAAGGATACGGTCGTCGTATCTTACGACTTCCTGAATGAACGGAATCTTGAAAAACAGACCCGGATCCTTTTTAACGGCTTTCACCTGACCAAATTGCAAGACCAGAACTTTTTCACGCTCGTCCACGATAAAGATCGAGGAAGATGCGAGGAAGGCGATGACGACTAGTACGCCACCGATAATAGGCAAACGGTTCATTAGTTTGACCCTCCTTTAATAAGCTCGTTCAGCGGCAAGTAGGGCACGACACCCGATCCGCTTGCGTCTTCGTCAATGATGATTTTCGTAACATCGGCAAACACACGTTCCATTGTTTCAAGGTACAAACGCTTGCGGGTAACTTCTTTGGCCTTGGCGTATTCCTCGTAAACAGCGAGGAAACGGCTGGCTTCACCTGTTGCGATGTTGACCACTTGGGCGCGGTACGCTTCAGCAGTTTGCAATATCTGCACCGAAGAACCACGGGCCGCAGCCAGACGTTCGTTCGCATAAGCATCAGCGCGTTTTTCCAGCGTATCACGTTCTTGTTCAGCTGCCTGAACATCACGGAAGGCATCAATAACCTCGACGGGCGGATCGGCCTTGTCGAAGTTCAAACGAACGATGTTTATGCCCGAGTTATAGCTGTCCAGCGTGCCCTGAATAAGTTCGCTAACCTCTTGCGAGATCGACGCACGGTCACGGTTCAGGATTGGTGACAGATTGGAACGCCCAATAACTTCACGCATTGCGGATTCGGACACGACACGAATAGTTTCCTGCGGGTCGGCCAAGTTGAACAAGAACTTCGGCGCGTCGTTGATGTTCCAGACAACCTGGAAATCAATGTCCACGATGTTCTCGTCACCCGTCAGCATCAAGCCTTCTTCAAGACGGCTGCCACGGGCGCCGACACCAATATCTTCGGTGTTCTCGCGCGTTACCGGCAAGATTTGTTTCGTAATAACCGGCCAAGGTGCAAAATTCAGACCCGAGTTGCCAGTTGCGTAATATTTACCGAACATCAGCTCGACCGACTGCTCCTCGGGTTTAACCGAGTAGAAAGACGAAAACGCCCAGAGCGCCAAGGCACCCAGCGCAATCAACCCGATCGGGCCTTTGCCCAATCCACCGCCGCTGCCAGCACCGTTAGAGCCACCGCCACCGCGACCGCCTAACAGGACTTTAAGTTGTTCGGAACCTTTGCGAACCAGCTCGTCAATATCAGGAATCGGAGGAGGTTGCCCACCCTGATTGCCCTTATTGCGATCATCGTCGCCGCCATTGTTGCCGCCGCCCCATGGGCCACCGGAGTTACTCGAATTTGGCATGTATCTGCTCTTCCTTCGGTTAAAGATTATTCTGTCACAGAATGTGCTTATTTTTTGGGAAATTTCAAGGGTTAACCGACAGGTTCTTTCATTGTTACCAATTCTTCTGCTGCCGTCGGGTGTACAGCCACGGTACGATCGAAATCTTCCTTGGTCGCCCCCATCTTAATCGCAATCGCCGCCATCTGAATCATTTCGCCTGCCGCAGGGCCGACAATATGACAACCGAGCACCTTGCGGGTGTCTTTATCAATCACCAGCTTCATCAACATGCGTTCATCACTGCCAGCCAGAATATTCGCCATCGGGCGGAAGGTGGCACGGTAAACCTCGATATTATACTTCTCGTCCGCCTCTTCCTGACCCAGACCAACAGTCCCGACCTCTGGCTGCGTAAACACCGCCGTGGCGATCATATCGTGGTCCATGGCGGTGGGGTTGTCGTTAAACACCGTCTCCACAAACGCCACACCTTCGCGAATCGCAACCGGTGTCAGGTTCATACGGTCCGTCACATCGCCCACCGCGTAAATCGACGGAATGGACGTTTGCGAGAACGGATCGACCATAATCTCGCCCTTACGACCCAGCTTAACGCCGGCCTCTTCAAGACCCATGTCGCGCGTGTTGGCCACACGACCGGTCGCATAAAGCACCTTATCCACCACGGTGACCGAGCCGTTTGTACACGTCACATGCAACCCGTCATCTTTTTTCTCGATGCAGGCCACATCAGTGCCCACATGCAGGTTCACACCCTTACGGATCATCTCTTCGGCCACATGGCCGCGAACCTCGCCATCAAAACCGCGCAGAATTTGCGCGCCACGGTAAAACTGAGTCACCTCGGCCCGCATACCATTGAAAATTCCGGCGAACTCACAGGCGATATAACCGCCGCCAACCACCAGAATTCGCGCAGGCAAATCTTTCAACAGGAACACATCATCCGAAGACATCGCATGTTCGCGCCCTGTAACATTAGGAATAAACGGCCGCCCGCCGGTCGCCACCAAAATAGTCTTGGCGGTGATTTCCTTGCCACCCGCCAACACAACCGTATGGGCATCCTTGACAGTGGCACGACTGTCAAAAGTGGTTACACCGTTGCTTTTCAGGCCCTTTAGGTAAAGCCCCTCAAGCCTGTCCAACTCCTCGTCGATCGAGGCAATCAGCTTTTTGAAATCGAAGCTCGTCTCGCCAACAGTCCAGCCGAAACCCTTCGCCGCCTCGAAACTTTCAGAAAACGCCGACGCATATACCATCAGCTTCTTGGGCACACAGCCACGAATCACACAAGTCCCGCCGTAACGATACTCCTCGGCCAAGGCGACCTTCGCGCCCCCTTGCGACGCCACACGCCCCGCCC
>CAKZNY010000405.1 GCA_937132145.1 uncultured Paracoccaceae bacterium
CGCAGTTTTGATAGCCGAGTCGGTCTCGACTTCACCACGCCAGTTCAGCGATCCGCGATGTGTTACCGGAATAGCCAGTGCATGCCATTTCTCGACGGCGCTTGAAAAGAGCGGAAGATGATCCTCGGGGGCATTAAACATGGCTTCGGCTTCGGCCTTCGAGCTATGAATTGCCAGCCCGCACCAAATGTCGGAATCCCAGAGTGGTAAGCCGTCGTCATCGACGCTCAATTTCGGACAGAACCGCCAGTATTTCGGTGTTGCCGATATATCGAAGTCTTGATCTTCGGCCGAGATAGATACGGGGAATTTAATGCGGTGTAATGTAATCCAGTCGTGTTCAGAAGGCGTCATCGGGAAATCCTAACCTTGTTACTAAAGACCAGAACTTAACACATGACGCCTTTTTTACCAAATTTTAGCCTTACGCCACACTCGCCGCCAGATCGACACCAACCGCCTCGAAACCCAGCGCGCGGCAGATATTGTAGACCAGATCAGGGTTGTTGAGCGTGTAGAAATGCAGGTGATCCACGCCCTCGGATTGCAGGTCGTCGCATTGCTCGGCACAGATCGCGGTTGCCAGAATTTCGGTGTCATCGCCCGCGTTACGGAAGGCTTGGTGCATCCAGTCCGGCACTTTGGCTTGGCACATATTGGCGAAGCGTAGCATCTTGGTGAAGTTCTCAACCGGCAAAATGCCCGGAATGATCGGGGCGGTGATCCCCGCATCGGCCGCCGCATCGCGGAAACGCAGGAAGTCGGCGTTATCGAAGAAGAACTGCGTGATGGCACTGCTTGCACCCGCATCAATCTTGCGCTTGAGGTTGTCTATATCGGCTTTCATATCGGCTGAATCCGGATGCTTTTCAGGGTAAGCAGCCACGGCTATCTCGAAATTGCCAGCCTCGCGCAGCCCCGCCACCAATTCCGCAGCGTTCTGGAAACCGTCCGGATGCGCGGTGAATTTATCTTCACCTTTGGGCGCATCGCCGCGCAATGCCACGATGCGGCGCACCCCCATAGCGGCGTAATCGCGCGCCACCTCAAGGGTTTCAGCCTTGCTAGCCCCGACCACCGTCAGATGCCCCGCAACGCAAAGCCGCGCGCGATCCTGAATGGTTTTAATTGCCGAAACCGTGCGTTCCCGCGTGGTGCCGCCCGCGCCGTAGGTTACCGAAACGTATTCCGGTCCCAAAGGAGCAAGCCGTTCAACCGAACGCCATAGACGCGCGCTTGCTTCAGCATTATGTGGAGGGAAAAATTCAAAAGACAGACTCGTGGTCTGTTTGTGTTCATAAGTCATGTTGCGTCGGTCCATACCGTCAATGAGTTTTGCAGTGCCCTATTGCATACAGGAATAAACCGATTATTCAAGGGGGAAATACGACGCAGAGCAGATTCGCCGGTGCATAATGTCGCGAACCCGTCAATTGCGGTCGCGACTTGGACCATACGCGCAACGGCGCGGCTATACTGCGAATTAAAACAACAGGAGGCCCTTAAAATGGCAAAAGTAACCATAGTATATTGGCGCGATATCCCTGCTCAGGTGATTTGTGGCAAGGGTCGTCGAGGCCATAAAATTCAACTGCCCGAGAGATTCGAGCAGGCCATCGACCGTGTCGCCATGAAAGTCGGCGCGACAGACGCAGACGCATATCTGGCCGAATGGCGCAAAGCCGCGCCGTATTCTGTCGAAGGTGAGGATAAAGAGGTCGCAATCGCGGAAGTTGCCCGAATCGAAGCGGAATACGATCGGGCCAAGATCAAGGAATTGATCGATAATGATGGCTGGGCGTAAAGGCCCCTCGGCATGAACTGGAAGAACCTCGTGGCAGTCCTGAATTTCAAACGCAATTCACCAGTGACCTCCGTTGCCGACGGCACTTTGGCGAGCTTTCTTAACGGCTTCTCGATCGAGGTTATGCCGCGCACGGCTGCCAAAATCGAAGACTTCCGCAAGATTTTGCCACAGGGCACCCGCGTCTACGTGGCCCAGCTCGACGGCACCCCGATTGAAGAAATGGTTCAGACAGCCAAACGCCTGAATGCCGAGGGCTTTCCGGTTATGCCCCACTTCCCTGCCCGCATTATTGCGGACCGCGCGATGCTGGAAGAGTGGATCAAACGCTACGCCGATGTTGGCGTTACATCCGCCCTGCTGCTGGCCGGCGGCGTAGACAAGCCGCAGGGGGATTTTGAGGATTCCATGCAGTTGCTAGGCACTGGCCTGTTCGACAAACACGGCTTCAAACGCCTCCACGTTGCGGGCCACCCCGAGGGCAACAAAGACATCGACCCAAACGGTGGCGATGCCGCTGTAATGGACGCCCTGCGCTGGAAAAACGGTTTTCAGGAGCGCACAGATGCAAAAATGGCGCTGGTCACGCAGTTTGTGTTTGAAAGCGCGCCGGTGATTGCATGGGTCAACCGGCTGCAAGCGGAAAGCATAAGCTTACCCATCCACATCGGTGTCGCCGGACCCGCGAAGTTACACACGCTGATAAAGTTCGCCATGGCTTGTGGCGTCGGCCCCTCCGTGCGCGTACTAACGCGCCGTGCCAAAGACATAACCAAGCTGGTTTTGCCGTTCAAACCCACACAGGTTTTAAGCGAATTGGCGCGTCACAAAGCCGCCAATCCAAATTTCAACATTGAATCTGTCCACTTCTTTCCGTTAGGTAGTATCAACAAGACTGCTGAGTACACCGCCGAGCACGGCAACCCTGCCCGAATCAAAGCCCACGCCTAAGGACACATTCATGACACGTACCATCGTTGAATCCGCCACCAAAACCGTCATCATCGGGTTTGATCAACCCTTCTGCGTCATTGGCGAACGCATCAACCCCACGGGTCGAAAAAAACTGGCCCGCGAACTTGAGGCAGGCGATTTCTCCACCGTCGAGGCTGACGCACTTGCACAAGTAGCGGCCGGGGCAACAATGCTCGATATCAACGCCGGTGTTGTCTATAATTCCAACCCCAACCCGAACGAAACTGAACCCCCCTTGATGCAGAAAGTTATCCAGATGGTTCAGGAACTCGTGGACATTCCGCTGGTCATAGACAGCTCGGTTCCCGCCGCATTAGAGGCCGGCCTACAGGTCTGTAAAGGCCGCCCGCTGCTGAACTCGGTGACCGGCGAGGAAGACAAGCTGGAGCTGATCCTGCCGCTGGCGAAAAAGTACAACGTGCCGGTTGTGGCGATTTCCAACGATGATACTGGGATTTCCGAAGATCCGGACGTGCGCTTCGCCGTCGCCAAAAAAATCGTGGAACGCGCCGCTGATTTTGGCATTCCAGCGCATGATATCGTGGTGGACCCATTGGTAATGCCCATCGGGGCCATGCGCACCGCCGGCCTGCAAGTCTTCGAACTGGTGCGCCGTTTGCGTAATGAATTGGGAGTGAATACCATCTGCGGAGCCTCGAATATCAGCTTCGGCCTGCCAAACCGCAACGGCATCAACGCCGCCTTCCTGCCCATGGCGATCGCGTCAGGCATGACCTCGGCGATCATGAACCCCATGCACAAACTAGAAATGGACGCCGTTCGCGCCGCCAATTTCTTGACCAACAACGACCCCCACGGCGGTGTCTGGATCAAGGCAAACCGTGACCCAGCCGCCGAGGGCACCCGCGAACGTGGCGGTCGTCGTCGACGGCGCGGTTAACGCTTTAATCATACTTGTGAATTATCCGTGAATGCCTAGATATAGGGCTAACAATTTGATGGATAGTTAGATGGCTAAGAACCTGTACGACGTTCTAGGCGTCCAAAGAGGCGCCGCATCGGGTGAAATCAAGAAAGCTTATCGCAAGCTGACCAAAACGCTGCACCCTGACCTCAACCCCGGAGATGCAAACGCCGAGGAGCGGTTCAAGGCGGTTTCGGCGGCTTATGATATTCTGGGCAAAGACAAAAAGCGCGGCCAGTATGACCGTGGTGAAATTGACGAGAACGGCGCCGAGAAAGCGCCGCAGTACTCGCAGCAGTATGCACGCCAAGCACAGGGACGCGGTGGATTTCAGGATATGGGCGACATGGGCGATATCTTCTCGCAAATGTTTCGTGACCGCCAAACCCAGGCCCGTCCGCAATCTTTTGCGGGTCAAGACCAGCGTTACCAGATGCAAGTCTCGTTCATCGAGGCCGCAATTGGTGGCAAAAAGCAGGTGCAAATGGCAGACGGCGCGCTGAACGTCACCATTCCGCAAGGCATCGAGGATGGCAAAACCATTCGCCTAAAGGGCAAAGGCCAACCCGGATATGGCGGCGGCCCTGCTGGCGATGCGCTGATCCAGATCGAGGTGCTGTCTGATCCGGTGTTCAGCCGCGACGGTTTGAACATTAACCTGACCCTGCCGATCACCCTTTACGAGGCCGCCCTTGGTGGTAAAGTCGAGGTACCTACCTTGCACGGGATGGTCGGACTAAAAATCCCGAAAGGTTCCCAAACGGGGCAGACCATGCGCCTAAAAGGTCGCGGGATCGAGATGCGGAGCGGCAAGAAGGGTGACCAGATGGTGACGCTCTCGGTGCAAATGCCCGAAGTGATCGACGACGATCTGGCCGCGTTTCTGGAAGGCTGGAAAGACAGCCACGCCTATGATCCGCGTCAGAAAATTCGGAGCGCGGCTTAGGGGTTGTTGACGTTTATCGGGTTTGAATGACTGTTGCTACGATTGAAATCATTGCAGTAAAGCTCTCATCCGTTTTGCAGGCACGCATAGCTATTCGCTTGAATTCCTTTATCTTTTGGAAGTAATTTTCGATCAGATGACGCGCTTTATACATGTGCATGTCAAACCCGACGGGAAATCTACGGTTAGATTTAGGCGGAATAATTGGCGCGATACCCTTGTCGACCAGCATTTTGCGCAGCCAGTCAGCATCAAAAGCGCGATCCCCCAGAAAGGATCCACAGGACAGGCCCTCGATCAGCAATGCCGTTTCGCGCAAGTCATGCGCTTGACCCGGCATCAGGCGGAAATCAACGAGGTTGCCAAGCGCGTCTGTCAGCGCCAGAATCTTGGTCGTCACACCGCCACAAGACGTGCCAATGGCCTGACGATGAGTCCCCCTTTTGCGCCCTGTCCCGTTGGCCAACAGGCGATTGCATGCAATCGCTGAGAGGCGTGGCGGTGGACTTTGCAGATGGTGCCGTCAATCATGATGCATTCCATGTCGGGGTCGCCAGATACGGCATCAAATATTCGTTTAAAAACATCGGCTTTGACCCAATGGCGGAAGCGTTTGAATATGGTATTCCAGTTGCCAAATTCGGACGGCAGATCGCGCCATGGGGCCCCGGTTCGGGCGATCCACAAAACGGCCTCCATAAAAAGGCGGCTGTCGCCCCCGGTGCGACCAGGGTCGCGTTTCTTGCCAAAACAATGCGGCTCCATCAAAGCCCACTGCGCATTCGTGATGATAAAACGGTCGCTCAACATTCAAATCTCCTTTTCCAGAGGAGTGAATCAGAGATTAAGCCAAATGTGAATCCTGAATCTCAACAAGCCCTAGCTGAAGCCAAACTAACGCTCAGAGAATGGAAGGATGATTACAATCAACAACGACCACATTCATCGCTGGGGAACCTGACACCTCAGGAATTTGCAGAGAAGAAAACATTGGACAAACTGGCAGCATAACGCCATCAATTTAACCCCAAGGACTCTCCACCGATTGGAGGATAGTTGGGGCGCAGGTCACAGGGGGATAGAATTATTAATCGCAAAGTAATGTATATTATTACCAACATGTTATGTGACTTTAGTGGTGCGAGCGGGGGGACTTGAACCCCCACGGCCATACGGCCAACAGATTTTAAGTCTGGCGTGTCTACCTATTCCACCACGCTCGCAACTGATCATTCGGGGAAAATAGCCATTCGGCGGGTATTGTAAAGCGAAGGTTCAGCTTTTCTTATCCATCGGGTGATTGATGCCGTCGTTCATGGCTATCTCACCCAACGCATCCATATCAACCCCCTCGATACAGCTTACGTTCACACCGAACATATCGGGATTAATGCGCGGCACATGGTGGGTGTAAATCCCGCAAGTCGAGCAGAAATAATGCTGTGCCGCATGTGTATGGAAGGTGTAAGTGGACAGCGTATCCGCGCCCTTAACAACCTCGAGATTGTCCTTGCCGGTATACGCCATCACCGCCCCTTTGCGACGACAGATCGAGCAATTGCAGCGTTTAAGATCCCCCATCCCGTCAGGAAACGAGACCTTAAGTTCAACGGCCCCGCAATGGCATGTGGCTTTATATGTGGTCATTCTTGCCCCTCAAACTGCTCTTCCAGCTCCACCCGTCGATCATCCGTGATCTTGGCGAACAGAACCTCCGGTACTTCAAACGCATGGCCAGCCGGCAGCATATTCAATGCGGCCTCCAGATCATCCGGCCAGCTGGTGTCCGTCACATTCATCGACGCCAACATCCGCGAAGTAGCATCCGGAATAAACGGCGTGGAAAGCACAGCATACAAGCGGATCAGGTTCAGCGCAAACCGCACCACAGCCGCCGCGGCATCGGGGTCCGTCTTGTAAACACTCCACGGAGCCGCCGCCTGCAAATACTCATTACCAGCCACCCAGATCGCCCGCAATTCAGCCGTGGCTTTGCGAATTTCAATGGCCTCCATATGCGTTTCATACGCCTTCAGGCGCTTGGCGATCTCGGCGGTCACAGTCGCCTCCGCCTCGCCGTATTCACCGCCCTCGGGCACAACTTCGCCAAACTTCGCGCGGCAGAATTTCGTCACGCGCGAGACGAAATTCCCCAACACATCCGCCAAGTCCTTGTTCACGCCACCCTGAAAGCTCTCCCACGTGAAGTCACTGTCAGAACTTTCCGGTGCATTGCTAAGCAGCCACCAGCGCCAGTAATCCGGCGGCATAATCTCCAGCGCCTGATTCATGAATATCCCGCGCCCTTGCGAGGTCGAAAACTTGCCGCCCTCATAGGTCAGCCAGTTATAAGACTTGATGAAATCCACCAGCTTCCACGGCTCGCCCGAACCCATGATCGTCGCCGGAAACGACAGCGTGTGGAACGGCACGTTATCCTTGCCCATGAACTGCACGTAATGCACGTCGGACGCGCCTTTGTCGGTGCGCCACCAGCGTTCCCAAGCCGCGTCGCCCAGACCGTTTGCATCCGCCCATTCGGCGGTGGCGGCGATATACTCGATCGGCGCGTCGAACCAAACATAGAAGACCTTGCCCTCCAT
>CAKZNY010000406.1 GCA_937132145.1 uncultured Paracoccaceae bacterium
GCGCGCCATCCACGACGGCGACGCCCCCGACCGCATGATTTACGGTGTCGCGAAAATCGAGGAAGCGAAATCATTGATCGACGACGGCATTCCTGTGGCACCGCTACCTTGGGGCAACAAGAAAGCTAATTAACACCCAAGAAAAAGCGCTCCGAGATCAAGCTCGCGTAATAATTTTCACCTAATGCGACCGCAGCATCCGCTCACGCGGCAATTTAATGTCGAATTTCCGGCGCAGCTCGACGTCCAGTTCCATGGAAATGTGGCTGGGGAAATACTCGTCCAGTATCCGACGCTTTTCTGCAATAGCTTTGATGACCATTTCAGGTTTTTGCAATTCCTCCCATTCCTTCGGGGTGGTGCGGTCACCAATCACCGGGTAGATGTACTCTTTCTGCATCAAATCGAGCGTCTGGGGCTGGCCCAGAAAATGCTCCGGCCCGTTGATAACCTCGCGGATCGTATCCAGCGACAGCGTATCCTTGTTCACCTCGATCCCGCGCACACAGCGTAGCGACTGGCCCAGAATATCGTTGTCGATGATCAGACTTTCCAGGCAGAATCCCAACAACGAGCCATGCATTCCCGCCGCTTCGTACACCATATTGCCACCGGCCAGGCCCGCCATCACCGTGGTGATGCCTTTTTCATAACCTGACTGGATGTCCGGCATTTTGGCATCGGTCATTCCGGCGGGCACGCCGCACGGAAGATCATAGTGGTTGGCCATCTGGGTCACTGCAGCAATCAGCAACGACTGTTCGCCCGAGCCACCTGACATAGCACCGGTACGAAGGTCCGACACGAACGGCCACGGGCCGAATATCGCCGGATGGCCGGGGGCGATCGCGTTGATGTAAACCAGACCAGCCAGAACTTCGGAAATCGACTGCACCACAGATCCGGCCAGCGCAGCGGGCGAGGTTGCACCCGCTTGTCCCGCAGACAAAAGCAGTATGGGCACACCGGCTTTGACCATCACGGCTATCACATCCAGCGCCTCGGTTGCGAAACGTAGTGGTGGCACCACGAACGTCGCGGAAATCGAGACGAACGGACGGGCGCGAAACGCTTCTTCGCCACCTGCAACCATATAAATCATATCGATAAACGGCTTGCAGTTCTCGACCAGTGTGATGCTGGTGCCGACATGTTTATTGGTGCCGGAAAGGCAAGCATAAAGTGTGTTTATGTCCAGATCCAGCTCGTTCATCATGTCGCGCGGCACCATAGGACGTTGAAGAAAGTGGATGTTATCCTGCTGGTCCACGATGCGGGCCGCATCGTAAAGATCTTGCAGCAGACTCTCACGGCATTCGTTTTTCTCCACATCAACGATATGCACCGCCGCGCCCGCAGTGCCGTAATGCACCTTGGTTCCCTGCGGGTGAATGTCGTGTTTGGGGTCACGCCCGCACAGGGTGAAATCACGGTTGGCGTTTTTGATGGTTTCCAACACCAGATCATGCGGGAAAAATAGCCGTCCGTCCGTATAGATCGCCCCGATTGCGGTGCAGGCGGCGATGCAGCCCTCGGTCGCATCCTTGAACCCGATATCGGACAGGGTCTCCATCACAGCCTCGTGGATTTTCGCGATGTCGTCATCCGACAATGGCTTGTAACGACCACCCTCCATACCCGCGCGAATCGGGCGTATTTCCTCAGCAAGCGGTGCGGCGCGCATGGCTATACGGGCGCTGCGGCCCCCTGCTCGTTTGGTCATATTCTACTCCTTCATGCGGGTGGATTTCGGGTCATACAACGGTTTCAGGCTGGTAATTTCGATTTCGCAGGTGGAGGCCAACAGCTACTTTGCACACACATCTTTGCACGTAATTTACCCAAGTCAATAGCGGTGTCGCGCTAATGGCCAAAATTTCCAGACGACGCCTGCGTAAAGTTTATTTGGACATTCCCCAAGGATAGCGCATTCTGCGGCGTCTAAGGAATATAATGTACATGGAAACCAGCGACGAAATACTTGTGGCGAGGGCTGCTAATGGCGATGGAGGGGCGTTTCGCAGCCTTCTCCAGCGGCATTACGCGACCATTTTTCGCCTTGGGTTTCGGGTGCTTGGGAACCGCGAAGATGCCGAGGACTTGGCGCAGGATATTTGCGCAGCGTTGCCCCGAAAGCTGGCGACGTTCAAAGGACACGCGCGGTTTACCACATGGCTGCACAAGATTGTTATCAATGCAGCGCGGGATTTGATTAGGCGCAAGCAGGCCACGCGGCGCAAGGCGTCGGGTTGGGGCGAGGCCGAGGTGCTGCGGCGAAACGAGGCCGTTGAGACCAAGGCAGAGCTGGACTGGTTAAGCAACGCCATGACCACCATGCCACAGGATTTGCGCGAAACCGTCGCGTTGGTTCTGGGCGAAGACATGACCCACGGGCAGGCCGCCGAAGTGCTGGACCTGTCTGAAGGGACGATTAGTTGGCGCATGAGCGAAGTGAAAAAGATCCTTCGCGGTATCGCCAAAAAAGAGGAGATGTTGTGATGAGCGACGAACTCGACAAGTTAAAAGCGGCGATGCAGTCGGCAGACGCGAAAGTTGACGAGGCTGCGCAAATGCGGGCGATTGATGCTGGAATGGAGGCTTTTGAGGAAAACTTCCAAGGATCGGCGGACGACGCGCGTCTTACTCGTGAACAGACCCGATGGTGGGCGCTGATTTCACGAGGAGTGATTGATATGCTGAAACCTTTGACAAGCCGCCAGATTTTGATGGCAACCGCCAGTCTCGCCACGATTGCATTGGCGGTCGTGCTGACGGGCCAATATAATGCTCCGAACTATGAAACGGGCGAGGTTTTCGCGGTTAGCGAGGCCAAGATCGATGCGCTTGGGCGCGAACGCGCGGCGATTGACGGCGAAGTGGCCGTGATGGTTTTCGAGAGTGCGGAAATGGCCGCCGCGCCGGTAATGAGCATGGCGGCGCCCAGTCCAATGGCCAGTTCGCGACTTCTCGGGGTTGCTGACGCCCTGTTTGAAGCCCCTAAACTTTATCAGCAAACCACCGAGCGGTTCCCCGATGTGGATATGAACCCGTTGAAAATCACCGCGCAGGACCCTGTTTCGACGTTCTCGATTGATGTGGATACGGCCTCCTATGCGTTCGTGCGCTCTTCCATATTGGGTGGTAATCTGCCCCCAAGCGATGCAGTTCGAACCGAAGAGATGATCAATTATTTCGCCTATGACTATCCGGTGCCTGCACGCGCTGACATACCGTTTACGACCTCGATTACCATCATGGATACGCCGTGGAACCCTGACACCAAGCTGCTGCATATCGGCATTAAGGGCTATGAACTGGCTATCGAGGATCGCCCGCCGGTTAATCTGGTTTTCCTGATTGATACGTCGGGGTCGATGCAGGACAAAGACAAGCTGCCATTGCTGGTGAACTCGTTCCGGCTGATGCTGGCGAACCTGCAACCTGACGACAAGGTGGCGATTGTTACTTATGCGGGCAACGCCGGAACGGTGCTTGAGCCGACAGAGGCGAGCAATAAGGCCAAGATATTGGAAAGCCTTGAAAATCTTTACGCTGGTGGCTCTACCGCCGGGCAGGCGGGGCTGCGGCAGGCCTATGCTTTGGCGGAACAAATGGCTGACGGAAACGAGGCGACCAGCCGCGTGATCCTTGCCACGGACGGGGATTTCAACGTCGGGATTTCGGACCCCGAGGCGTTGAAAGAATTCATCGCGGATAAGCGCGAAAGCGGCGTTTACCTGTCGGTTCTGGGCTTTGGGCGTGGAAATTATAACGATGCGTTGATGCAGGCCTTGGCGCAGAACGGGAATGGCACGGCGGCCTATATTGATACCTTGGCCGAGGCGCAGAAGGTGTTGGTAGACCAGCTCGGCGGCGCGTTGTTCACTATCGCGCAGGACGTGAAAATTCAGGTGGAGTTTAATCCAGCCGAGATCGCCGAGTACCGTCTGATCGGCTATGAAACCCGCGCGCTAAATCGTGAAGATTTCAATAATGACGCCGTGGATGCGGGTGACATCGGGGCCGGCCATACGGTGACAGCGATTTACGAGATCACGCCCGTTGGCTCCCCTGCTGTGATGGTTGACGAGCTGCGGTATGGAACGGATGAAGTTGGCGGCCTAAACACTGGCGAGTATGCCTTCCTGAAGCTTCGGTACAAAAATCCGGGTGAGGAAGTCAGCAATCTGATCACCACACCGATTTTGCCAAACGCTGATGCGGGGCTTGGAGGCGAGGCGCAGTTTGCCGCCGCTGTGGCCGGTTTCGGGCAAATTCTTCGCGGGGATACCCTGATGCACGGCTGGGAAATCAGCGATGCACGCGCGTTGGCACAGGCCAGCAAAGGCGAGGACCGGTTCGGGTATCGCAGCGAGTTGATTACGCTGATGCGGTTGGCGGAAAGCCTGAATTAGGCGCGCCCTCGTGGCACAAATTTACCGGCGGCCAAAATTGGTTGCCGGTATTAGTTTGAATGGCCGCGCGAATGCGCCTTTTGTTTCAATAAACATTGCTCTAGCCATTCGGCTTCAGGTTGGCTTAAACGAAGGCCCAGCTTCGTGCGTCGCCACAAAATGTCATCTGCGGTTTGGGCAAATTCATGATCCCTTAACCAATTCACCTCGGCTTGCGTCAGGGTTGCGCCGAAATCTTCGCCCAGATCATCCTTGCTGGTCGCCCCCGCAAGCAACTTTGCAGCGTCGGTGCCGTATGTTCGAACCAGACGACCTGCCCAAAAATGGTCTAGGAACGGAAAGGCCGTAATCAAGGCGTCGATCTGATCCTGCACACCATCCACGGGGAAATCTCCGCCCGGTAGATGCGCGCCTTTGGTCCACTCCCCCCCCGCATCTGGAAAATACGGGGCAAGTTTGGCCAATGCAGCCTCTGACAATCGCCGGTAAGTGGTGATCTTGCCGCCGAACACGTTCAGCAGCGGCGCACCCTCATCGCGAAGGGTTAGAACATAGTCGCGAGTGGCCTCGGTCGCCGAACTTGCCCCGTCATCGTAAAGCGGGCGAACACCGGAATAGGACCAGACGATGTCTGACTTCTGGATCGGGCGTTCAAAGTATTCTGATGCGAATTTACGCAGGTAATCGGCTTCGGCCTCCGTACAAACAGGGTTAGAGGGGTCGCCCTCGAAGTCCTGATCTGTTGTGCCGATCAGGGTGAAATCATCCTCGTAAGGTATGGCAAAAATGATGCGGTTATCGCTGCCTTGGAAAAAATATGCACGGTCGTGGTCAAACAGTTTCTCGGTAACGATGTGACTGCCGCGAACCAAGCGAACCCCTTCATGGGTGTCGATTTTTATGGCGTTTTTGACAATATCAGCCACCCACGGGCCGCCAGCGTTCACTAATACCTTGGCGTAAATATCGCGCTCTCCGTGATCATCGCTAAGGGTGACTTTCCACAGATCGCCTACGCGTTCAGCGCTGACAACCTTGGTTCGCGTGAAAATATCCGCCCCTCGTTCCGCAGCATCGCGGGCATTCAGGACGACCAGACGGGAATCTTGCACCCAGCAGTCCGAATACTCGAACGCTTTGGTGAATTTGGCTTTCAGAGGCACACCCACGACATCCTGCTTCAGGTTTACCGTCCGTGTGCCGGGTAGAATTTTTCGCCCACCCAGATTGTCATAAATGAACAACCCCAGCCTGATCAGCCACGCAGGGCGCATTTCTTTATGCAACGGCAGAACAAAGCGCATGGGCCAGCTGATGTGCGGCATGGCTTGAAGCAGAACCTCGCGCTCGATCAATGCCTCGCGGACCAGCCGGAATTTGTAGTATTCCAGATACCGCAACCCACCGTGGAACAGTTTGGTAGAGGCCGACGAGGTCGCCGAGGCCAGATCGTTCATCTCGGCCAAAGCTACGCTTAACCCACGGCCAGCCGCATCCCGCGCGATCCCGCAGCCATTAACGCCGCCGCCGATTATCATTATGTCATATGGTTTGTTTTCATGCATAATTTTCGAATCCCACGGGTTAATGTGCGGGTTATTCAGCTGTAGATCAAGAATTAGTTCGTAATGTTCGTTTTATTTTCGTTTATCCCACGCAGAATCAATTTCCGCATTAGGTTTTGGCGCCGCATATTGAGTGGACCATCTGCCAGCTATGCACTAGTCTTCTGTGAAAAATTAGGGGAAACACCAGTTATCGCCCATCCATAAACAAGAGAAGTCGCATGAAAATCGCAGTTGTAAATTCAAAAATCACTGGTCAAACCGACCTGCTTATTTCGAATGTAGCCGAAAAACTGGAGGCCGCCGGAGTGCGTCTTTCCGGTGTCGTTAAAGTGATGCACGACGAACCCGTTGGGGATCATCACTGCGACATGGACCTGCGTGTTTTGCCGAATGGCGGAACAATTCGCATCACGCAATCGCTTGGCCAAGGCTCAAAAGGATGCAGGTTAGATCCGGCAGCCATTGCCGAGGCAGTCGCCGCAACAGAACGGGTGGGCACAGGCAATACCGACATATTCATCTTGAACAAATTTGGCCCGCAAGAGGCCGAAGGACGGGGGTTTTGCGATGCAATCGCCTCGGCTTTAGAAAGCGGAACACCTGTGTTGGTTGGCGTTGGCGGTGGCTGCCGCGACGCCCTTGATGCGTTCGTTGATGGCATGGCCGTGGTATTGCCAGCCGAGCCGGATGCGATTCACGACTGGTGTCAGGCAGCGATTTCCGAGGATTATCCCCGATCCGCCCCCAGAAAACTGCTTTCCAAAAGGTGTTTGGTGTATGGATGCTGCGTATTCATCGCTCGCATGTCGGCCACGCTTAGGGTCTCGACAATCTTGCCCAATTGCATCACGGCAATGTCCGAACATATGTGCCCAACAACGGCTAGATCGTGGCTTACCATCAGGTACGTCAAGCTATGTTCGGCCCGCAAATCGGTCAGTAAATTCAGGATTTCCGCCTGCACCGAAACGTCCAGCGCCGAGGTCGGCTCGTCCAGCAACAGCACCTCGGGCTCGGGGGCCAGCGCACGCGCGATTGCCACCCTTTGACGTTGCCCACCCGACAGTTGGTGTGGATAGCGGAACCGGAACGAGGGGCCAAGGCCCACGTCATCCAGCAGCTTGGCAATGCGGGTTTCGATATCATCAAAGCCGTGCAACGATAGAGTTTCGCTCAGCACCTGATCCACGGAATGGCGCGGGTGAAGCGAGGCGTACGGGTCCTGAAAAACCATCTGGACCTTGCCATAAAACGTGCGGGATCTCTTGGGGCCGAGG
>CAKZNY010000407.1 GCA_937132145.1 uncultured Paracoccaceae bacterium
CGTGCGGGAGTGGGCCACAATTGGCGGCGGGGCGGATGCGTGGAACGGGTCTGGATCGCTGGATGGCCGCACTGATTTCGCGCGGTTCATGCTTGAGGAAATGCAAGAGGCTTTCATGCCGTTTGCCATTGCTAACCGCAGCGCGCTGAAGGCAGGTGACAAGATTTTCACGGCACGGATTTACGGGGAAGATGTGACTTATCTGGCCCGTCCCTACCCTGAAAAAGCCTGCCGGATGGTGTCCGAACATATCGCGCAACTGGGTGCGGAGGGTTATGTCAGATCGCTTGGATTAGAGGCATTGTATTTGTAACGGGCCGCACAAGCGCGACCCGTCGGTTTTTCCGAATTAGTCACCGAAGCCGTAAGTTTCGGTGACGAAATCTAGGTCTTTGTCCCCGCGCCCCGAAAGGTTCAGCAGGATCGATTTGCCCTGATAATTCTTGGCTTCCCGCATTGCCCAAGCAATGGCATGCGCGGATTCGAGCGCCGGAATGATGCCCTCTTTGCGCGAAAGCACGTAAAACGCCTCAAGCGATTCTTTGTCGTCCGCCGTGTCGTATCTCACGCGGCCAATTTTTTGCAAATACGCATGCTCTGGCCCAACGCCAGGGTAATCGAGACCCGATGCGATGGTGTTCACCGGCGCAGGCTCGCCGTCAGCGTCCAGCAGCACCTTGGTCTTAAAGCCGTGAATGGCGCCGTCTACGCCGTAAGTCATAGTCGCCGCGTGATCGCCAAGATTCGAGGACGTACCCAGCGGCTCCACCCCGACAAGCTCAACGCTTTCATCGTCAATGAAGCCCGAGAAAATGCCCATGGCGTTAGAACCACCGCCGACACAGGCCGCTACAACGTCTGGCAGACCGCCGGTCATTTCCGCGAACTGTTCGCGGGACTCAATGCCTACGACCGACTGGAAATCCCGAACCATCATCGGAAACGGGTGCGGGCCAACGACCGAGCCAATCCCGAAAAAGGCATGGTCAGCTTGGCCGATATAGCTGCCAAAAGCGCTGTCCACGGCCTCTTTCAGGGTTTTAGCGCCCTCGCCCACCGGAATAACAGTCGCCCCCAGCAGCTTCATGCGGGTCACGTTCGGGGCCTCTTTTTCGATATCGACTTCGCCCATGTGGATTTCACATTCCATGCCGAAATACGCCGCCGCAGTGGCCAGCGCCACACCGTGTTGACCAGCGCCAGTTTCAGCGATTAGCTTGGTCTTACCCATGTGCTTGGCCAGCAGAGCCTCGGCCATACAGTGGTTCAGCTTGTGCGCGCCTGTATGATTGAGGTCTTCGCGTTTGGCGTAAATCTGTGCGCCGCCAGACATAGCCGACAGGTTTTTCAAATGTGAAATCGGGGTTGGACGGCCCTGAAAATGCTTGCGGATATATCTAAGTTCTTCAAGAAATTCCGGTGATTTCGACAGCTCCGCATAAGCAGCGCGAATCTCGACAAAATGCGGCTCTAATGGAGGTGGCAGCATTGCGCCGCCATAGTCCCCAAAAAAACCATCACTGTTCGGCATCGTTTCAAGATATTTTGACATTTGTTCCTATCCTTAAATTTGCGCGTTAATCATTTATAAAATGCGAGGCAAATTAGGGCCGGAACGGTGGTATAACGCAAGGAAAAAGGGCAGAGAATACACTCTGCCCTTCAAAAACTCGCTTAAACGGCGCTTAAAGCGTGCGTTCAATCTCTTCTGTCGTGAAAATCTCGATGACGTCGCCTTCGCGGATGTCTTCGTATTTCTCGAACGCCATGCCGCATTCTTGACCGGACTGAACCTCTTTGACTTCGTCTTTGTGACGTTTCAAGGTTTTCAGTGTGCCAGTGTGGATCACGATATTGTCACGCAACAAGCGAACGCCTGCGGCACGACGGGCGACGCCCTCGGTCACCAGACAGCCAGCGATTTTACCGGCACCAGTGATTTTGAACACCTCTTTGATCGTGGCATACCCGATAAAGGTTTCCCTGATCTCGGGCGATAGCAGACCGGAGGCGGCTTTCTTCACGTCATCAACCAGATCGTAGATGATCGAGTAGTAACGGATTTCAACACCCTTCTGGTTGGCTGAAGTACGCGCCGGTGCATTCGCACGGACGTTAAAGCCAATGATCGGCGCGCCGGATGCTTCGGCCAAGGTCACGTCGGATTCCGTAATCGCCCCAACGCCGGAGTGTAGAACCTGAACGCGAACGTCCTCGTTCCCGACTTTTTCCATCGCTTGTACGATCGCCTCGGCAGAACCCTGCACATCGGCTTTCATAACGATTGGCAGGATCGCAACGGTCTCGTCCGCTTTGGCTTTCGCCAACAACTGATCGAGCGTCGTCGCCGCCCCAGCCGCCGCACGTTTATCCTTGCGGACCTGTGCGCGGTAATCGGCAATCTCGCGGGCTTTCGCCTCGTCCGGCACAACGTTCAGAACGTCGCCAGCTTCGGGGGTGCCGTTAAGGCCAAGAACCTCGACCGGAATCGAGGGGCCAGCTTCGTTAATACGCTCACCGGAGTCGTTAATCAGCGCGCGAACCTTGCCCCATTGTTCGCCCACAACGAAGATATCGCCACGTTTCAGCGTACCTTTCTGGATCAGAACGGTCGCAACAGGGCCACGGCCCACATCCAGCTTCGCCTCGATCACAGCGCCTTCGGCAGGGCGATCAGGGTTGGCTTTCAGCTCTAGCAATTCCGCCTGAAGCGAGATGTTTTCAAGCAATGTATCAAGGCCCTGCCCTGTTATTGCGGAAACTTCAACGTCCAGAACGTCACCTGACATTTTCTCAACGATCACTTCGTGTTGCAGCAATTCGGCGCGAACCTTGTCAGGGTCAGCCCCTTCTTTATCGCATTTGTTGATGGCAACGATCATTGGAACGCCAGCCGCTTTGGAATGCGCAATCGCCTCGATTGTCTGGGGCATAACGGAGTCGTCAGCCGCAACCACCAAGATCACAATGTCGGTCACCTGTGCACCGCGCGAACGCATGGACGTGAACGCCGCGTGGCCCGGAGTGTCGAGGAAGGTCAGTTTGGCGCCGCTGTCGATTGTTACCTGATACGCACCGATGTGCTGGGTAATGCCGCCAGCCTCGCCTGCAACGACGTTGGTTTTGCGGATCGCGTCAAGAAGCGAGGTTTTACCGTGGTCAACGTGGCCCATGATGGTGATGATCGGCGCGCGGGTTTTAAGATCCGCTGGATCCTCTTCCTCGGCAACGATCACATCTTCAACGTCGGCATCGGAAACGCGGACAACCTTGTGGCCGAATTCCTCGATAATCAGCTCGGCAGTGTCTGCGTCGATTGTTTCATTCTGCGTCGCCATGATACCGTTGTTCATCAGGGATTTCACCACGGCGGCAACTTTTTCCGTCATCCGGTTGGCGAGTTCCTGCACCGTAATGGTTTCAGGAAGCTGCACATCACGAATGACCTTTTCGTGCTCTATCGGGCCGCTCAGTTTCGCTTTTTCGCGCGCAGCACGACGTTTCATCGCCGCCATAGAGCGGTGCCGGTTTCCACCACCACCCAGCGCTTGATTGATTGTCAGCTTGCCGGAACGACGGCGGTCATTGTCACCACCACGCCCACGGCCTGATTTTTTATCTTCCTGACGCGGAACCGCTTTCTTGAGGTTCGGACCAAGACGGCCAGCTTCAGCACGAGCACCACCCGCTTGTGCGGCAGCCATTTCCTGTCCAGCATCTTTCTTCGGTGCACGGGCAGGTTTTTCAGTTTTCGCAGCAACTTTGGCCTTAGCTTCGTCTTCAGCCTTCGCCTTGGCTTCGTCAGCTTCGCGTTGCTTGCGGATTTCTTTTTCAGCCGCCTCGCGTGCAACCGCATCTTTTTCAGAGCGGCGGCGATTACGTTCAGCTTCGCGTGCATCGCCTGTGGCTTTTTCTTTGGCCTGACGGTCGGATTCCATCGCCTGCGCAGCCAACAATGCTTTACGGCGACGATCCAGTTCACCATCGGACACTCCAACGGAAGACGTGCGACGCCCGCCAGGTTTTCCACCGGAGGCACCCGGTTTTGGCACCATTACGCGCTTGCGTTTGGTTTCGACAACGACCGCCTTGGAGCGGCCATGGCTAAAGCTTTGGCGCACAGTTCCCGGGCCACCACTTAAACTAAGTGGTTTGCCTTTGCCGTCGTTATCTTTTGAATCACTCATTCTTGTCTTAACCTTTCAGTGCGAGGGCACTCCTCGCGTATTCGTCAAACCCCGTCGGGCCTTATTCGCTTCGCAAACCCTTCAAGCGGGCCGCATCATAAAGGACTCGGTTCGTGATGCCATCCTTCGTCATGGCGGCATGTACCACAGTATCTCGTCCAAAGGCCATGCCCAATTCACTGCTTGTTAGGCAATCAATCAGGGTTTCCTCTCCATCTGGTGGTCGTAGCGCAGTTTTGCCCCGCGCGGACCCGTCAGATGCTTGCAGAAGAACGACGGCTTTTCCGTCGATCAACCATGTTTTAACCTTCTCCAGCCCCGCAACAGCGCGACCGGCCTTGCGCCCCATCGAGAGCATGTCCACGACGCGGCGCACCAGAATACCCTCCACCTGATCAGCCAACGCAGGGTCAGCTTTCGCAGGGGCTTTGGCGGCGCGGGCAAACAGGCCCTTTTTAACCGCCTCGTCAATCGCCTTGCGACTGGCCGAAACCCACATGCCCCGCCCCGGAAGTTTTTCCAGCACGTCGGGAATAACCAGATTATCCGGTCCGACGACAAAACGGACCAAGCCTGATTTGACCTCGGTCTCACGGGTGACGATGCAACGACGCTCGTCCTCCGTTCTGGGTTTTTTCCAATGTACTTCGTTCACTACGTTTCCCCGTGGCCCTATATCAGGCCTCGGCCTCCGTTGCGCTTTCTTCACTTTCAGCGGCCGCTGCTGCTTCTGCGTCTTCCGCCAACATCTCTTCGGTAACCCAGCCCAGTGCCAGACGCGCGTTCATGATCAGCGATTGCGCTTCTTCCAGACCAACGTCGAACTGCTCCAGCAAACCGTCATCTTTCACGCGTTTGCCTTCAACGGTTGTGTAACCGCCAGCCAGTTCCCAATCCGCACAAGTCGCAAAATCTTCGAGCGTCTTGATGCCGTCTTCGGCCAGAACTACAAACATTTGCGGTGTCAGACCTTCATAGTCGAACAGGCTCTGCTCTACGCCCAGTTCCTTGGCTTTATCAATCGCCTTGGTGTTGATTTCGTCCAGACATTCGCGGGCACGCGCCTGCAAATCTTCGGCGACGGCTTCTTCGAAACCCTCGATAGCCAGTAGCTCGTCCAACTCAACATACGCCACTTCTTCAAGCGTCGCAAAACCCTCGGAGACCAGTAGCTGCGCTACCAACTCGTCCAGGTTCATGGTTTCCATGAACAAGGTTGTGCGGGCAGAGAATTCAGCCTGACGACGCTCGGATTCTTCAGCTTCGGTCATGATGTCGATGTCAAAACCAGTGATTTGCGATGCCAAACGTACGTTCTGGCCACGGCGACCAATTGCGAGCGAAAGCTGGTCTTCGGGCACAACCACTTCGATGCGGTCCGCTTCCTCATCAAGCACAACCTTGGAAACTTCGGCTGGCTGCAAGGCGTTCACCAAGAAAGTAGCGGCGTCATCATTCCATGGAATGATGTCAATTTTCTCACCCTGTAGTTCGTTCACCACAGCCTGAACGCGCGAGCCACGCATACCAACGCAAGCCCCGACCGGATCAATCGAGTTGTCATACGAGACCACACCAATCTTGGCACGGCTGCCCGGATCACGGGCAACGGCTTTGATCTCGATGATACCATCGTAAATTTCAGGCACTTCCATTTTGAACAGCTCTACCAGGAATTCCGGCGCTGTACGCGATAGGAAAATCTGCGGGCCACGAACCTCGGCACGAACATCACGGATGTAGGCACGAACACGGTCACCGATACGGAACGACTCGCGGTTGATAAGCTGGTCACGGCGTAGAACCGCCTCGCCACGACCTACGTCTACGATCACGTTGCCATACTCGACACGTTTGACGGCACCGTTGATGATCTCGCCAACGCGGTCTTTGAATTCTTCGAACTGGCGCTCACGCTCGGCTTCGCGAACCTTCTGCATGATAACCTGTTTGGCGGATTGTGCCGCGATACGGCCAAAATCCATCGGCGGAAGCAGGTCTGACAAAACAGTGCCAATTTCGGCATCGTCCTGAACTTCTTTGCCCTCGGCCAGCGTGACTTCCGTCCACTGGTTTTCAACTTCTTCAACCACGGTGCGGCAACGCGTCATTGTCAGCTCGCCGGTTTTACGGTCGATGGTTGCACGGATGTCGTATTCAGCGCCGTAACGCGAGCGCGCAGCTTTGCCGAGGCTCTCTTCCATCGCGCCGATCACCAGATCAGGGTCGATCATTTTCTCGCGCGCTACTGCGTCGGCGATCTGCAACAACTCCAACCGGTTTGCACTGGTAATAGCCATGATTTATTCCTCTTCCGTGTCGGAATTTTCTTCCGTTTGAATTTCGTCAAATTTCGATTCGTCGAGATCAACCGCTTTGCGGGCCTTCAGTGTCTCGGCAATAAGTTCATCCGTTAGCAGCAGCTTGGCCTCTATAATCCAGTCGAATTCCAGACCAATGGTGCCTTCGGGTATTTCAATCAGAATTTCGTTTTCCTCAACACCGCGAAGCGTGCCATTGAAACGCTTGCGCCCGTCGATCAACTCGCTGGTCAACAGCTTGACCACGTACCCCTCGAACGCCTCGAAATCCTTCAGGCGCGTCAGGGGGCGGTCGATCCCGGGGCTGGAAACCTCAAGCGCATACTCGCCTTCAATCGGGTCCTCAACATCCAGAACGGCAGACAGAGCGTGAGAAATATTGGCGCAATCGTCAACATCAATGCCACCATCAGGTTTGTCAGCCATGATCTGCAAAATCATGGTTTTACCGGAGATCAGGCGCAGACGCACCAGCTCATACCCCAGATCCTCGATCACGGGGGTCACGATTTCGGCCAGACGAATGTCGATGGCGGTTTTGGCAATAAGGTCGGACATATCTCTCCAAACACAAAAAAACGGGCGCGCGGCCCGTTACAATTTCCGGTGGAAGCTTGGGGGTGGAAGCCAATCTTGCCGCTGTTGAGAGGCGTATACGCCCCGAATCGCAGGATTGCAAGGGGTTTGCCTAACGTGGGTCGAGGCCTTTGAAGAACAGGTCTTCCAGAAATTTACTGCCCGTTGTATCGGGTCCGGGTCTT
>CAKZNY010000408.1 GCA_937132145.1 uncultured Paracoccaceae bacterium
GTGGTCATATAACGCTCGCCGGTATCTGGCAGCATGCACAAGATCACAGATCCGGGGGGGGCGGTTTTTGCGACCTCCATCGCGGCGCCCAGCGTGGCCCCGCCGGATATGCCAGCCAGAATACCTTCTTTGCGGGCGAGTTCTTGGGTCCACATCACGCTGTCAGGCCCGCTAACCGGAACCAAAGTGTCGTAGTTATTGGCATCCAGACCTTCCTGCAAAACCAGTGGTATGAAATCCGGTGTCCAGCCCTGTATGGGGTGCGGTTCCCATGCGCTGTGACCACTGGCTGGCGCACCGTTCGCGAGGCGCTCCTGCGCTACCTTGCTGCCGACAAGTTGGGCGTTGGTTGGTTCGCTCAGGATGATTTTGGTATCAGGGCGCTCGCGGCGCAGCACGCGCGCGACACCTGTGATCGTCCCGCCAGTGCCGTAGCCGCTAACGAAATAATCCAGCCGCTCCCCCTCAAAATCCGCCATGATTTCACGCGCGGTTGTGGTTTCATGGATATCGGCATTTGCCGCTGTTTCAAACTGGCTGGCAAGAAACCACCCATGTTCCTTGGCCAAATCCACGGCTTTATTATACATGCCAACGGCTTTTTCGGCGCGCGGAGTCAAGATCACTTTGGCCCCCATTATGCGCATCAGCTTGCGGCGTTCGATAGAAAAGCTGTCGGCCATCGTGACAACAAGCGGATAGCCTTTTTGTGCACATACCATCGCCAACCCGATGCCGGTGTTGCCGCTGGTTGCTTCAACCACTGTCTGCCCGGGTTTAAGGGTGCCGTCCCGCTCGCCCGCCTCGATGATGTTCAATGCCAGACGGTCTTTGACCGACCCTGCCGGATTAAACGCCTCGGCTTTTACGTAAATTCGCACGCCTTCAGGCGACAAATGTTTAAGGTAAATGCAAGGCGTATCCCCGATAGTGTCCAGCACATTATCATACAGCCGCCCGCGCCCGCGTGTTTCTCTGATCTTTGATTGGATGGTCATCGCTTCACTCCCTCGTTGTTACGCTTCTTCCTGCGCTAAGGCAGGTAAAGCCGAAATCGTTATTTCGCATCCTTACACATTTTCGACAGTTAGTCTGTAAGCTTGATGAACATACGAATTTCTCTTGAGGGAGTGGCCGGATGTGCCTTTCGCTATCCGGTCACGTAATCTTAATTCCGGCGGCCTCCTCTACAACATGCAAGCGTTTCAGGCTTTCGGGTGACCAGATGCTTGTCCACTCGTAAAATTCATCGACAGCAGGAACCCCTTTTGGAATCTGAACCACGGGGTGCTTTGTTCCGGTGTAAATATGCACATCCGGCGAGAATTGGTCGGGATTATCGAGCGTTCCGACACGGATAAAGCGAATGCGTTTTTTTAGGCCACCCATGCTGTAATGGCTCCAGACTGCGGTTTTGCATTCCGTGCAACGCACAATAATCTGGCCGACCCCACTTGGTGTAGGAACTGTAATTTCCTCGACAGTTCCAGTCAGCAGCTTAACCCGATCCGCCTCGAACAGGGCGTTTGTCGCAAAAACGGTGCCCGAGTTTCGTTGGCATCCACGGCAGTGACAGCCATGTACGATCAGCGGCTCCAGAGTTGTTTGATAGCGAACTTTGCCACAAATGCAGCCACCCTCGGTAGTATCAAGTTGCGTGCTCATGAGTATTCCTTTCTTGATAATTCTTCAAATTTATACTGACTCGGGTACCTATGAAGGCAGGTCAATTAAGCCTCCACGATGTCGTTTTTGAGGCTGTCGAAGAACGCCATCACTTCGCCGCCTTCATCCGGGCCAACCCCCATCTCGCCCGCGACATTACCAGCGATTTCGACAAAACGTGCCCAGTCCGCCTCGCTAATCCCCATGCCTTTGTGGGAAAGCGCCATATTACGGCCCTTATAATACATTTGCCCGCCCGTTTCCTTGACAAAAAAGTCAATCAAAAGTTGCAGCTCGCGTTCGTTCCGGTCCTCGCCACGGTTGGTCCAAAAACGCCCCAAAAGGTCATCTTTACGGGCCGAGAGAACGACGTTGGTTGCGAATAATGCGATGCCATCATAACCGCCCAAACGTGAATATAGGGATGTAGTCATTATAAAGTTTCCTTAATTTGATTTATGAATTTCAGTACTTTGTGACGTGATCCGGTTTCCAGTGCAGGGCAGCAGACGTATCTGTGCCCTGCATCGGCGAAATCTACTCCGGTGCTTCTTTCGTCTCGAATGGCATCATGACGTGAACAAGCGGCGTGCCGCCCCACATTATGTATGGGCCCCCGACAAAAGGATCACTTGGCATATTTGCAACCATATCCATATTGGGGAAAAGCATCATTATGTGCGCCCCGTCCTTAACCCACACACCGCCATCATTCGGGTCAGTTGCCATCGGATTGTCGTTGTTCACCAACGCATCACCGGCCAGCATATAGGAGACCCCGATAACATCCGTCGAAAAATCAGCCCCCGCGGCCATCGCTGTCATCCATTTCATCCAAACAGGGTCATTACACATCGGATGGTCGTCGCCAGGGATCAAGCCGATGCCCGGCATACAGACCCAGCGGTTGGTGCCTTCCCGAAGAACGGTGCCATCCACATCCATAATTGTGGCATTGTCGGTAATATCGGCAGGTGCCGCCGTAATCGAACGCGCAATCTTGTCCGCTACGGTTTCGGCACTACCAATCACGGCGATCGATACCACCGAGGCGGTCAGCAGCGTCGTGATGGATATGCGTTTCGTTAGATTTGAAATATTAGGCATTAAATTTCTCCTTTTTAGAAAAAATGAACAGAAAAACTACGGAGATTCAGTTCTGCTTAGTGCTTCACAATTACAAAACCTGCACTCCGGAATTATAGAAAGTGTTTGCGTCTGGTATCTTACTCACTCCGCACCCGCTGGCCTTTGCCAGATTGGGCGCGTTGTCAGTTGCTAAATTTATTACACTCGTCTAGGTTTTTGGGAATTCTAGAAAAATCGACAACTGGTTTGCAATTATGCACGACGCTGGAGAAAACGGATGAATTGGGATGATGCGCGCATATTTCTGGCCGTCGCACGCGAGGGCTCGTTTAGTAAAGCGGCCAAACGATTAGGGGTGCAGCACTCCACCGTTTCGCGCCGCATTCGCGATTTAGAGAAAAATCTGGCAACATTGCTGCTTGAGCGCACAACAACCGGCTTCAAGCTGACCGAGGCGGGCGAGGAATTAAATGCCTCCGCTTGCAAGATAGAGCGCGAGATTTTGATAATCGAAGGCGCTATAGGCGGGCAAAGCCACGAGGTGGCCGGAGAGTTGCGCATCACCGCAATCGCCAACATGGCCTCGAGTATATTGATGCCGATCTTTGCACGCTTCAGTGCGGCCTATCCCAAAATCGAGTTGCGCGTCCAAGTTACAAACAACTCCGTACACTTGGCCGAACGCGACGCCGATGTCGCGATACGGCAAACAAACACACCGTTGGAAACATTGATCGGCACACGCCTGACCACCGTCGCTTCGGCCGTCTACGGGTCCGTTGAATATTGCGCGGCCCTCAAAGCGGGGCGGGCGCAAGAAAAATGGATCGGCGTTGAATGTTGCGAATCACATAAAAACTGGACGAAACTTGCACGACCGCAGGCGGATCATGTATTTTTCGTTGACGACACACAATTGACCGTTGCCGCCATAAAAGAGGATCTGGGTGTTGCCTATCTTCCGTGTTTTCTAGGTGACAGCGATCCCGCGTTGGTAAGATTTTGCGAGCCTGAAGCGAAACACGACCTCGGGCTATGGCTGCTTTACCACCGCGATCTGCGCAACAACATGCGCGTCGCGCTTTTCAGGGAGCATATGCAACGTGAAATCAGGGAGGCCACTGCGCTGTTCGAAGGCGTGGCGTTACCGTCAAAATAGCTCTATAATTTGCGACGCACGCGGCAACCCTGAAAGATAATATAGTGATAAAAACAATAGCTTTGCTTGGAACCGGCATCATGGGGGCGCCGATGGCCCGTAATCTGGCTGCTGCCGGATTCACCCTTCGCGTCTGGAACCGCACAGAATCCAAGGCCGAGGCATTATCGGACGTGGCCACCGTTTGCCCAACGAGCGCCGAGGCGACGAGTGGTGCGGATGCCGTCATCACCATGCTGGCAAACGGCGCGGTTGTGACGGAGGTGCTGTTCGGCGCGTTGAGTGTGGCGCGTGCGGGAACGTTGTTCATCGACATGTCCTCCATCGAGCCAAGCGTTGCGCGGGACCATGCGGATGCACTGGAAACCAAAGGCATGCGCCATCTGGACGCCCCCGTTTCAGGTGGAGAAAAGGGCGCGACGGAGGCTACCTTGGCCATCATGGCTGGCGGAAATGCGGATGATTATGCCGAGGCCAAACCCCTGTTTGCAGCGATGGGACGCGCCACGCACGTTGGTATTCACGGCGCGGGGCAGGTGGCCAAACTGGCCAATCAGGTGATCGTCGGCATCACCATTGGCGCGGTTTCCGAGGCATTGTTGCTGGCACAAGAAGGTGGCTGCGACCCCGCCGCTGTGCGCGAGGCGTTGATGGGCGGGTTCGCGACATCCAAGATTCTGGACCTGCATGGCCAACGAATGCTGGACCGCAACTGGGTGCCCGGTGCCCCTGCCGCGATCCAGTTGAAAGATATGGATAATGCGTTGGCAGCGGCGGCTGAATATGGTTTGAAACTGCCCCTAACCGAATTGGCCCGCGAGGCGTTTGCCGATATGGTCGACGATCCGGTGCTAGCGCGTCACGACCATTCGGCCTATCTGCGTTGGCTTGAAATCCAGAACCCGGGCAAACGGCTGGGGACGGGCGAGGACAAGCTGCCGTAACTATTTGTTAACGATATCATCTTCAAGAAACCACCGAACGGTATCCTCGAAGGATTTATCCGCGACAAACCCCATCCCCAGCGCCTTTTGCGGCACAAACTCCGCCCGCCAGCCGCCAACCACGGCCTCTACGGCCACGTCACTTTCCCATGTGATCCGTGCCTCGGCGTCGGGACCATTGACGGATGTCATCGCCCCGATCATATCGCCAATCGTATCCGTGCGCCCTGGCAGGTTGATGCAGCGGTTAAACCCGAAAGCCTCGGCTGGCACCTCTGCTGCGTGCAGAAGGTTGGCAATAATCGTGCGCGGCGCGGAATGCCAAACCTTGAAGTCTTTCGAGACCGGACAATTTGCACTATCCCCCTGCATCGTGTCGCGAAAAATTGACGACATGAAAGACGAGGCCGCCGCATTCGCCACCCCCGGTCTGATCGTCACCGTCGGCAGGCGCACGCCCCGACCATCAACGAAACCTTTGCGCGAATAGTCCTGCAACAGCTTTTCGCCGATAACTTTTTGGGTGCCGTAAGACGATTGCGGGTTCAGCTCCACCCCGTCGGTCACCACCGTTGGCGCCTCGCCACCATGTGCCGCGACAGAGGATGCGAAAATCACGATCGGCACGTTTCCTGCCTGCCGCGCTGCCGCCAGAACATTCATCGTACCACCCAGATTAACGCGCATACCAAGGTCGAAATCCGCCTCGGCAGCGCCGGAAACCACAGCCGCCAGATGATAGATCACGTCGGGTGCATCGCTGAACAATTGGTTAACGGCAGCCGCATCGCCAATATCTGCCGCCACGCAATCCACGGGAAACGGTGCATCCATCGGGGCCGGGGCGATCAAGTCGGCCAAAATCAGGCCGGTAACAGTTTTGCCCGCGATCCTCGGGTTGTTTTGCAACGCTTTTGCCAGTTTTTGCCCCAAAAACCCGCCGCCACCTGTAATCAGAACCTTCATGCCAAATCCTTAGTCTATTTCTGCGATTACCTGTTGCACGCCGCCCTACATTGGGCAAGTCTTGCGGCAACCAAATACAGGAGGACGCATCATGAAACTGCTACGTTACGGGCCAAAAGGTCAGGAAAAACCCGGGTGTCTGGACGCCGATGGCAATATTCGCGATCTGTCGATGGCGGTCACGGATTTTGCCGGGGATAGCGTTTCGCTGGCTGCTATGGACCGCCTTAAAGCGTTAAACCCCGAGATATTGCCGCTGGTAGAGGGCGCACCGCGGATCGGGTCCTGTCTTGCCTACGTTCCGAATTTCTACTGTATCGGCCTGAATTATGCCAAACACGCCGCCGAGACGGGCATGGATCTTCCCGTCGAGCCCATCCTGTTTTCCAAGGCCACCAGCGCGCTTTCCGGCCCGTTCGATCCAGTGCTGATCCCGCGTAATTCCACCAAAACCGACTGGGAGGTTGAGCTGGGCGTGGTCATCGGGAAGGCGGCCTCCTATGTGTCCGAAAAGGACGCGCTGTCCTATGTGGCGGGGTATTGCATCATCAACGACGTGTCCGAGCGTGCCTTTCAAATTGAACGTGGCGGGCAGTGGATCAAGGGCAAATCTGCGCCCAGCTTTGGCCCCGTTGGCCCCTATCTGGTGACCGCCGATGAGGTTTTTGATCCGCAAAACCTGTCGCTTTCGTTGCGGCTGAACGGCGATGTTATGCAGGACTCCTCTACCAGCGATATGGTGTTCAGCGTCGCTGAAATCATCTCCTACATGTCCCAATTCATGGAGCTACGCCCCGGTGACATCATCGCAACCGGCACGCCTTCAGGCGTCGGCGCGGGCTTCAAACCCCAACGGTTCCTGAAAGCTGGCGATGTGATGGAGCTGGAAGTAGAGGGCCTCGGCACCCAGAAACAAACGGTCGAGAACGCCTAATGCTTCTGGGCTGCATCGGCGACGATTTCACCGGCTCCGCTGATCTGGCGAACACTTTGACCAAGGGTGGCATGCAGGTGGCGCTGTTCAGCGGTATCCCCGATGGCGCATCGAACGCAGAGGCTGGCGTGATTGCGCTGAAGTCGCGAACGATTGCGCCGCACTTGGCGGTGGAACAGTCGCTGGCGGCACTCGATTGGTTGCTGGCGCAAGGGTGCAGGCAGATTTTCTTCAAGTATTGCTCGACGTTTGACAGCACGGCGCAGGGGAATATCGGGCCAGTTGCGGATGCTTTGGCGGATCGATTGGGTGAAAATGCGGTGATCGTTTGCCCTGCGTTTCCGGCGACGGGGCGCACCGTTTATCAAGGGCATTTGTTTGTGAATGGCCAGCCGTTGCATGAATCCGGCATGCAAAACCATCCGTTAACGCCGATGACTGACCCGGATTTGCGCCGGTGGCTAAAGCCGCAAACGCGGCGGGTCGTTGCGCATATTCCTTGCGAGGTCGTGATGCAGGGCGCGGGTTCGATCTCGCAGGCGCTAAGGGCTGTGACTTCGCCTTCGCTGGTAGTAGTCGATGCGATTACAGACGATAACCTTTTGGAAATC
>CAKZNY010000409.1 GCA_937132145.1 uncultured Paracoccaceae bacterium
GATTCTGCGCTAGTTCCGAACAGGAAGCGACCAACCAAGCTACTGAAAAGTACGGACGAGACATCGTAGTTGTTAAAAATCCGTCCGAAGCGATGTCAGTTTTGGACGCATCAGGAACTACTGGGCCACTTCCCATTTGGCGCGACCCCGACGTCCTAGACACATGGTTCTCCTCCGGCCTCTGGCCAATCGGCACCCTCGGCTGGCCAGAAAACACGCCGGAGCTGCAAAAATACTTCCCGACGGACGTGCTGATCACCGGCTTCGACATCATCTTCTTCTGGGTCGCCCGCATGATGATGATGCAGCTCGCCGTGGTTGACCAAGTGCCGTTCCACACCGTCTATGTCCACGCGCTGGTGCGCGACGAGAAGGGCAAGAAAATGTCCAAATCCACGGGCAATGTTCTGGACCCGCTGGTGTTGATCGACGAATACGGCGCGGATGCGGTGCGTTTCACCCTAACGGCGATGGCGGCCATGGGGCGCGACCTTAAGCTATCAACGCAACGCATTGAAGGGTATCGTAATTTCGGAACCAAACTTTGGAATGCCGCACGCTTCGCCGAGATGAACGAGTGCAAACCGGACGCGGATTTTGACCCCTCCAACGTCACGCAAACTGTTAACCAATGGATCGTGGGCGAAACCGCGCGCGCCTTGGAAGGTTTCAACACAGCACTGGACGCCTACCGTTTCAACGATGCCGCTAACGGCCTTTACGCGTTCGTTCGCGGGCAAGTTTGTGACTGGTATGTGGAGTTCGCAAAACCCCTGTTCCAGTCAGATGACGCGGCGGTCGTGGCCGAAACTCGCGCAACGATGGCTTGGACAATTGACCAGTGCCTGATCCTGCTGCACCCGATCATGCCCTACATTACCGAACAGCTTTGGGGTGACATCGCGAAGAGGCCCAAGATGTTGGTCCACGCCGATTGGCCGGAATATTCGAGTGCCGATCTAGCGACCCCGACTGCGGACGCAGAGATGCGCTGGGTGATCGGCCTCATTGAAAGTATCCGCTCGGTCCGTGCCGAAATGCGGGTGCCTGCGGGGGCGAAAATCCCGATGGTACAGCTGCAACTTGATGCGGCTGGCAAGCAGGCGTTGGAAAGAAACGCAGTTCTGATCCAGAAACTGGCCCGAATTTCGGATGTTTCCGAAGCCAGCGATGCGCCCAAAGGGGCGATCACGATTACGGTTAAGGGCGGCACGTTTTGTCTACCACTCGCCGGTATTATCGACATTGACGCGGAAAATGCGCGCCTTTCCAAGGCTATCGAAAAGCTGACGAAAGAGGCAGGTAGCATCAAAGGTAAGCTCTCAAACGAGAAGTTTACCGCCAAAGCTCCTGCCACTGTGGTCGAGGAAAACCGACAACGGCTGGTGTCTGCTAACGAGGAAATCGAGAAACTCGAAGCCGCGATGAAACGTTTGGCCGATTTGGGCTAACTTCTATTTCGCATAAATATCCCCGCCGGAGGCATCATAACTTTTATGCCTCCGGCGGGGATATTTTAACGAATTAGAAACCAAATTCATTAATTATGAACAGGCGGTACAGGCGGGGACGCCGATGGCCGTCGAAGTAGAAGACACCTCGTTCAGGGCAACTTGGACGAGGTTTTCGTTTGCTTGTTTTTATGTCTGTCGTATAAACTTCTGGTCTCCTAAAGATTGGATTTTGCTTTGCCCAGATACACCCCGCTTGTTGCCAGCCTCCCCTCTACGGTTCCGTTTGTCGGACCTGAAACACAGGAGCGGGCGCGGGGACAGAAGTTCGCCGCACGGCTTGGCGCGAACGAGAATGTTTTTGGGCCATCCCCCAAGGCGATTGCTGCGATGCAGGCGGCGGCGCCTGATGTCTGGATGTACGGCGACCCTGAAAACCATGATCTGAAGCAGGCCTTGGCGGCGTTTCATGGTGTTGCGCCTGAAAATATCGTGGTCGGGGCAGGGATCGATGGGCTGCTCGGCTCGCTTTGCCGGATGTTGGTAAGCTATGGCACGCCGGTGGTAACGTCGCTTGGCGCGTATCCGACGTTTAATTTTCATGTGGCTGGATATGGGGGCGTGCTGCACACGGTGCCTTATGTCGGGGATTGCGAGGATCCTGTGGCGTTGATTAATAAGGCGCAAGAGGTGGACGCGTCCTTAATGTATTTAGCCAATCCTGATAATCCGATGGGGACGTGGCACGGCGCGGATGTGGTGCAGGAAATGATCGACAATGTGCCCGATGGCACGGTGCTTTGTCTGGATGAGGCGTATGTCGAGTTTGCCCCCGAAGGCACGGCTCCGGTATTTGATACCGATAATCGTAATGTGATCCGTATGCGGACCTTTTCCAAGGCGTATGGTATGGCAGGCGCACGGGTTGGTTATGCGATCGGGCATGTGGATTTGATCGATGCGTTCAACAAGGTCCGCGACCATTTTGGAATGAACCGCGCCTCGCAGGCGGGGGCATTGGCCGCCCTTGGTGATCAGAAATATCTGACGCAGACGTTGGCAAATGTGAACGCGGCCAAGGCGAGGATCGGGGATATTGTGCGGGGTTACGGCTTCGACCCGATCCCCTCGGCTACGAATTTCGTGACGCTGGATTGTGGTCGTGACGGGGATTATGCGCGATCGCTGGTTGGGGCGCTGATTGCGCAGAACATATTTGTGCGGATGCCGTTTGTGGCCCCGCAGGACCGTTGTATCCGTATTTCGGCGGGTCGCCCGCAAGATATAGACCTGTTCGAACAAGCGCTGCCGTTAGCCTTGGAGACATTGAAATGACTGATTATCCACGCGACATGATTGGCTATGGCGCAACCGCGCCGGAGGCCCGCTGGCCGAACGGCGCCCGTATTGCGGTGCAGTTTGTGATTAACTACGAGGAGGGCGGCGAGAATAACATCCTTCACGGGGACGCTGCTTCCGAGGCGTTTTTGTCCGAGATCGTCGGTGCGGCAGCGTGGCCCGGGCAGCGGCATATGAATATGGAGTCGATCTATGAGTACGGTTCCCGCGCGGGGTTCTGGAGGTTGCACCGGATGTTTACGGGTCGCCAAATTCCGGTGACGGTGTTTGGCGTGGCGATGGCGTTGGAGCGTAATCCCGATGTGGTCGCAGCCATGAAGGATGCTGGCTGGGAGATTGCCAGTCACGGCTATAAATGGATTGATTACAAAGATGTACCGATCGAGATTGAGCGTGAACATATCGCCAAAGCGATCCGCATTCACACCGAAGTGACGGGACAAAAGCCGGTGGGGATGTATCAGGGGCGTTCCTCCGAAAATACGCATCGTTTGACGATGGAGGCCGGGTTCGGGTATTCAGCGGACAGCTACGCTGACGACATTCCTTATTATGTCGATGGGCCGGATGGTCCGTTTTTGATGGTTCCCTATACGCTAGACGCAAATGATATGCGCTTTGCCTCGCCACAAGGGTTCAACTGTGGCGATCAGTTTTTCAGCTATCTAAAGGACAGTTTTGATGTGCTTTACGCCGAGGGCGGGCGGATGATGTCTATCGGTTTGCATTGTCGCCTTGTCGGGCGACCGGGGCGGGCGGCATCGCTGGCTCGGTTTCTGGATTATGTGCAGGGGCATTCGGGCGTCTGGCTGACAACGCGCGAGGAAATTGCGCGGCATTGGCGGGCCGAGCATCCCCCAGCTTAATCCGTTTTTGATAAACTGTTTCAATGCAAACAATAAGGGTCAACGGGTTGGTTTCATTGTAGGATGGGCCAACGCAATAAATGATGGTGAACCTCCGTGACTAAAGACATGTATTACGCACCCAAAGGCGGGCTTCCTTCGCAGGCCGATATGTTAACGGGGCAGGCGATATTTACGGATGCATATGTGGTGATCCCGAAAGGGGTAATGACCGATATTGTAACCAGCAACTTGCCGTTTTGGGATAAAACCCGTGCTTGGATTATTGCGCGACCTATGTCCGGTTTTGCCGAAACTTTCGCGCAATATATTGTCGAGGTTTCACCGGGTGGTGGCAGCACGCAACCCGAACCGGATGCGACGGCGGAGGCGGTGTTGTTTGTTGTCTCCGGTGCGATTGATCTGGAACTTGATGGCACGCGGCACAGTATGGAGGAGGGGGGCTATGCATTTATTCCCCCTCGCGCGAAGTGGAGCGTCAAGAATTCTACGGACGCGCCCGCCACCTTCCACTGGATTCGCAAATCATACGAGGTGGTCGATGGCATCGCCCTTCCCGAGGCGTTTGTGACCAGTGATAAAGATGTCCCCCCCGTCGCTATGGCAGATACGAACGGCGCGTGGGCAACGACGCGGTTTGTTGACCCAAGCGACATGCGCCACGATATGCACGTCAATATTGTGACGTTCAAGCCGGGCGGGATCATTCCGTTCATGGAAACCCATGTGATGGAGCATGGCCTGTATGTTTTGCAGGGAAAGGCGGCGTATAAATTGAACAATGACTGGGTAGAGGTCGAGGCCGGCGATTTCATGTGGCTTCGCGCGTTTTGCCCGCAGGCGTGTTATGCAGCGGGTATGGAGGACTTCAGGTATCTGCTTTATAAGGACGTAAACCGTCATCCGAAGTTGAAATTATGATCAGAATCGAACCCCTAACCCCGCAGGCCTTCGAACAGTTCGGAACGGTCATCGAGGCGGATCCATCTACAGCAACCGAAATAAATTCCGGCTATACTACCCGTTTTCATGCGTTAGCCGAGGCTAGCGTTGGGGATGGTAAGGCGATTATTTCGATATTTCGCGGCCGTCCGCGTGAATTGAACGTCGCGATGCTGGAGCGCCACCCGCTTGGCTCACAGGCATTCTTCCCCCTTGGTGGGCAGGCGTGGCTGGCCGTTGTCGCGGAAACCCCCGATTTGGCCAGTTGCCGTGCGTTTCATTGCCAAGGTAATCAAGGCCTGCAATACAATGCTAACGTCTGGCACCACCCGCTTTTGGTGCTGGGGGATGCGCAAGATTTCCTGATCGTGGATCGGGCAGGGGAAGGTGATAATCTTGAGGAGGTGTTTTTCGACACCCCCCTTGGATTAACATTCAGCTAGACAAAACCTTTGCTGCGGCCGCGATAGCCCCTTCGCCGTGCGGTATTTGCAGCGCACTTAGGCCTGCTTCGATTGTTGCGAGCGCGCCCAGAAGCATCACGGTGTTCATGTGACCCATATGCCCGATGCGGAAAATCTGGTGTGACTCGTAATCGCCAAAACCGATGCCCACGCCTAATGTTAATCCGGCGGTTTTCTGACACCAGCTATGCAACGGGGTCAGGTTTACGGTGTCGGAAATTATTGTTGTGACCGCTAAAGATCGGTCCGCGATGTTGTGGACATTGCAGCGGATTGCTCCGGCACTCGCCCATGTGTCAACTGCCGCCCATACCGCTTGTGCCTGTTTTGCATGGCGCGCCCAGACGTTCTCAATCCCCTCTTCATCCACAAGCATCTTTAGGGATTCCTCTAACCCAAACAGGTGATGCGTTGGCGGGGTGCCGTTGAATCGCATATACATATGGTCGGGGTCGGTTCGTGGTATCCAGTCCCAGTATGGCGATAATTTTTGAGTACTTTCAGATACCTCTGCGGCTTTTTTGTTGTGAAACGTGAAGGCCACCCCCGGTGGGACCATCAATCCTTTCTGGCACCCCGCAACCATGACATCGACGCCCCACGCGTCCATCTCGAATGGTTCACATCCAAGCGAGGCGATGCAGTCCACCATCAGCAAGGCGTGGTGACCCGTTTCATCAATTGCCGCACGAAGGGCTGCGATGTCGTTGGTGACGGATGAAGACGTATCCGTGTGCGTAGCGAGCACCGCTTTGATTTGCCCCGTATCGGCACGAAGAACCTCGGCCACTTTTTCTGGATCAAAACTGCCGGAGGTTCCGAAATCGATAAGCTCCACCTCGATCCCCATCGTGGCCGCGACATTCGCCCAACCGTGCCCGAAAATTCCGGTAGCGAGGCACAATACCTTGTCGCCCGGCTGAAGGACGTTATGCAATGCGGCCTCCCAGACGCCGTGGCCATTGCTGATATATATAGTCGGGTCGCCCGTGGTACGTGCAACTTTGCGCAAGTTGTCCAGAATGCGATCGGTGGTTTCGACCAAGTCCCCCTCGTAGATATTGGGCGCGGCGCGGTGCATGGCGTTCAACACGCGATCGGGAACGATGGAGGGGCCGGGGGTCATAAAGAGGTCGCGACCATAGGAGAGACTCATTGCATGTATCCTTGAAAAGTTTAGCGGAAGAATAACCGGAGTTTTCGGAATGGAAACTGGCAAAATCATGAAAATCTGCATATTCTACGCAACGTCCTATTGAGGCGAGGCGCAGCAGTGTTTAGTTTTGCGCAACTGATCCACCGGAGAATCCTTTTATGCGAGCCAAAGACACTTCCGCTGACGCTGGCTATCGGCGCTTATGGCGCGACTGGCTTTCGGAATATCGCGGGCTGATTTTCACCAGCTTCGGGTTGATGATCATCACGGCGATTGCGTCGGCGGCGTATGCCAAGATCATCCAGCTTATTATTACGGCCTATGAAACGGCGGATACTTCCGTGATATTCTGGGGGCCAGCGGCGATCATCGTGATTGCCGTCACTAAAGGCGTGAGCGTTTACTTTCAACTGGTTTCCAGCAATACGGCCCTGTTCCGGTTCGAGGCAAAACTGAAAAAGGCGATGTATCACAGTTTGATCCATGCCGACTTGTTTCGTCTTCAAGTGGAGACACCAGCTGCGCTGGCTGCCCGGTTTTCGGCGGATAGCGATTTGTTGCGAACGTCGGTGCAAGCGTTGTTGTCGGCGGTTTCCAGTGTGATGATTGTTATCGCGGCAATCGCTGTAATGCTGTCGATAGATTGGCAAATTACGTTGATATTGCTGGTGGTTTTCTCGCTGGCGATTTCGCCGGTCAGCTCTATTGGTGCGAAAATCCGTGGAATTTCCAAGAGAACGCAGACCGAACTTTCGGGTATGAATTCCGAGATTGTCGAGGGGCTTTCCAGCATCCGCATGGCCCGCACCTACCAGCTTGAGGACCGCCTGAACGAAACCGCCTCGGGGACGTTCAGCAGGATCGAATTCCTTCGCATTATGGACATGAAGTGGAAGGGCCGCCTTTCACCCCTTGTCGAAATTCTTAGTGGTTTGGCGGTCGCGGCATTGCTGTTCGCCGTCTCGTGGGGGATTGCGCGTGGCACGATGACGGTGGCGGATTTCATGGGGCTGCTTACGGGGGTTGCGGTGCTTTCACAGCCCGCGCGCGCTTGGATCAACCTTCGCATCTGCCGCGCAAGGGCGGGTGGC
>CAKZNY010000410.1 GCA_937132145.1 uncultured Paracoccaceae bacterium
GCCACTTACAAAAGTCGCTACGGCCTTGCAGCCATCGCCCATAATGTACGTAAAGGTGCCAGGTTCTTGACCCTCTATGGGCTGCCCGACAAGACTTGTGCTGGATAAGTGTGGCCAAAACCCGGAAATGGGACGGAAAACTACGTCAATTCACCATATACAAACCTCAAAGTCGCAAATAACCAACTTTACTGGAAATCCTGCCCGAACTCGGTAATATCAAGATGGTAAGTAGGCCTTATACTGAGGTCTCACTTAAACAAACGACCACTCAGCTCTTCTAGGGTGTGGACACAATTGCACCACTGCCTGATCGCAAATAAATGCAGCATAGCAAGGAAGTTTCTGCTGAGTTTTTCAAACCGGGTTGCCAACCTGCGCATGTCCTTCATTCTGCCGAAAAACCGCTCAACGATATTGCGCATGGCATAAAGGCTCGGGTCGTGTGGGATCGGGGTTTTGGCATTGGATTTCGACGGGATCACCGCCAAGGCACCCTCGTCGGCGATCTGTTGGCGAATGGCTTTGCTGCCGTAAGCTTTGTCGGCAACAATGGCGAGCGGTGCGTTCAATCCCGCCTCGAACAGCGCCGGAATGGCTTGGCTGTCATGCACGTGCCCGCCGGTGATAACCGCCTGTATTAACAGGCCTTTTTCGTTTACAACTACGTGGATCTTGCTGCTGCGGCCACCGCGTGAGCGGCCAATGTCCTGCGCCAATTCCCCCCTTTTGCGCCCGTTGCCGCGCGGTGCGCTTTTACGATGGAGGCGTCGATGAAGAGCAGGCTATCCTCGCCATTTTGGGCCAAAGCTTCAAATATATCGCGCCAAACCCCGCGCCGCGCCCAGCGGGCGTAGCGGTTGTAAACCGTGGTGCACGGGCCATAGCGCTCGGGCAGGTCGCGCCATGGGGCTCCCGTGCGCAATATATAGAATATCCCGTTCAATATCTTGCGATCATCCACCCGCTCTGGCCCCCGCACCCGCAGGGGTAACAGCGGCTCGATGACAGCCCATTCTTCATCTGATAAGTCAAAACGCATGGTCCAATCTCCTTTTGAAAGATTGAATCAGTGTTTACCCAATATATCAACAGGTTGATTTGGGTTCACACCCTAGTTATGTGACATGTCACGTTTTTAGGGGCTGACCCAGATAACTACCTTAGATGATGTTTAACCCATTGTCTTAATTGTGATAACTGCGCTGATGGGTCACTGTTGTTAAAACGCCATTCGCATTCCTTCAAATATAGCCCGAATTGGGCCTTGGGAATACCATTGAATTTACGCATGTGACGCTTGGCCTGGTTCCAAAAATTCTCGATGCCGTTGATGTGGTTGTGGCGGTCCGCAAACAGCTTGGAGTGGTTGATCCTGAAGTGATGGAAAACCGACACATCCAGCACATTATACCCCTTCCAGCAATCCGAATAGACGATGCTGTCGGGGATAACTTTGCGCTCTATGATAGGTATCAGCGTAGCGGATTTGGCGTCTGGAATAATCTTGGCATAAACCTTCCCACCCCTTTGTAATAAGCCAAATACGGGTATTTTACCCGCAGCACCGCGCCCGCGTTTACCTTTACGCTTGCCGCCGAAATAGCTTTCATCCACTTCGATCTCTCCGGCAAACATTGCGTCACTTTCCGCCTCCAGTTCATAGGCGATAATCTCGCGTAGCCGCAGGAAGAAAAAAGCGGCTGTTTTACGGTTCACACCGCACAGACTGGCCGCAGTTCTAGCCGTTGATCCAGAGACAAAATGCTCTGTCAGACGGTCTTGTTTATATTTGCTTAAACGACTCTTCCGCATAACGCCCATGATAACCCCTTTTTCGAGTTATCTGGCTCAGCCCCTAATAAAGTATATACTTCCCCCGCCTTACAGACTGTAGTGATTTGAGTTCACCCTCCGGATGAATGTCTCCACTGACAACACTGCTATTGTGCGTTTGCGTTACATACTGTTACAAACTTTTGCAGCGGTCCGAGACAGAAACGTGTACTTCGCAGATATGGAACAAAATGTAGATACACATGTGGGGCACCTTCTTATTGTCGATGACGATCATGAAATCCGTGTTCTATTGAAAAAGTTCCTTTCCTCGCAGGGGTTTCGTGTAACTGCGGTGGCGGATGGCACCGAAATGCTTCAGGCGCTGAATGACTGGAAAATTGATCTCGTGGTTCTTGATCTTATGCTGCCCGGCAAGGACGGACTTTCGATTTGTCGTGATCTTAGAAAAACTTCGCATGTTCCAATAGTGATGCTGACGGCTATGGGCGAGGAAAATGACCGGATACGGGGGTTTGAGGGCGGCGCGGATGACTACATCGCCAAGCCGTTCAATCCGCATGAACTTCTTGCGCGCATCAAAGCCGTGTTGCGACGCACGCATATGGTTCCACCCGTCGCTGGTGTCGGGAGCGCGCGCGTATTGCGGTTTGATAACTGGCGCATGGACGTAGGACTGCGACGGCTTACTTCGGAAAGCGGTACTTTAGTAGATCTTAGTACTGCGGAGTTTGACTTGTTGGCCGTGTTTGTCGAGCGCCCGCAACAGGTCCTTTCGCGCGAACAATTGCTTGATCTGACGCTTGGGAAGGTTGAAATTCCGTTTGATAGAAAAATCGACATGCAGGTTAGTCGCCTGCGGCAAAAACTCGAAGAAGATTCCAAAAAACCCACCTTGATCAAGACTGTTCGCGGGGGTGGCTATATGTTCACAGCAGAGGTTTCGATCGATGAAAAACCTGCTGCCTGATACCATAGCAACACGCGCGATGGCGCTGTTGGTGGTTGGCCTTGCCGTCACACACCTGATTAGCAACCTGTTCTATGCAACAGATCGGGAAAGCGCGCTTTTAGCGACCGGGGGCGAGCACGCCATTGTCTGGGTGGCCATAACGGATGCGTTTTCCGATGTGGTTCCCGACGAGAAATGGATGGAAATAGTCGCGGCTGCAAATACAGAAAACAGGTTTGTGACTATAACCGACTATCCTGTTGTTGATCAGACGGCTGATTCAGATTGGCGCGAGACAGCGGTGCGACAGGACTTGGCGCGGCATGTTCCGGCTGACCGGCGCGAGTCTTACGGGATTTCCTACGCGCCATTTTCGGACGACACACAGGCGATGTCCTATTGGCGTGAATACATATCGGCGAACCAGCTTGAAATTCCCGACGAGCTTATACTGGTGTCGCTAAATCTCGAAAACGGCAGTTGGCTGAACGTAGCAACGCCCATATCGGCGCCGCCGGGCTTCTTTTCTGCGCGCCTTGGCCTGTCGATGGCGGTAATGTTGATTGCCGTGGTGTTTTTATCTGCCCTGATCGTTGGCCGGATGACCGACCCTTTGAAAAGGCTGTCTCGGGCGGCGGAAAAGCTGGGGATTGATGTGCAAGCCCCCGCCATTCCGGAAACCGGCCCCGAGGAGGTTCGCCGAACAGCGCGCGCCTTCAATGTCATGCAGGGTCGAATACGCCGGTTTGTCGATGATCGCACGCAGATGTTGGGGGCAATTGCCCATGATTTGGGGACGCCCATTACCCGCCTGCGTTTGCGGGCGGAATTCGTCGAGGACAAGGAACTGCGCACAAAAATGTTGCGGGACCTTGATGATATGCAGCATATGGTCGCCTCGACCCTGTCGTTTATTCGCGAGGATGCAACCTCGGAGCCGCAGACAACGGTTGATTTAGGCTCGTTACTTACGCGGGTGTGCGATGATATTTCCGACGCCGGGGCCAAAGTGGAATTGGCGGAAATTCCGCGTTGGACATTGCTCGATTGCCGCCCCATTGCGATGCGTCGTGCGCTTGGAAATCTTATCGAAAACGCCGTTAAATACGGAGGATTGGCGCGTGTTTCGCTTAAGATCGATCCAGAGAAGATTTACATTTTTATAGATGATAATGGGCCAAGTATACCGGAAGATCGGCGCGAAGATGTGTTTCAGCCATTCCTGCGCCTAGAGGATTCCCGCAATCGTGAAACGGGCGGCACCGGCCTTGGCCTTGCTGTTGCGCGAACAATTGTGCGTGCACATGGCGGCGATATTCGCTTGTCCGATGGGCCGGAAGGTGGCTTGAGGGTCGAGTTGTGTATGCCTCGACCCCAAAAAACCGAGACAGAAATACCGAACAAAGAAACCCGCGAAAAGCATAGCGGACTGGAAAATCACTCACCAAGGGAGAGAAAGACAGAATGGAAAACGCACTAGGTTTATCCGGGGGGCAGACGACGATGATGGCGATCACTATCGCTATCACGATCCTCGGCCTATCGGGATTGGCTGCCGCCATATTCCTGCCAAAACGCTGGCAGATAAAATACAGCCTGGAGTTCGTGTTTATCGCAGGGCTGTTCGCAATGGCCTGGTACGGCGATTGGAACAGTACGAACGTCTATACAGCTTATCAGGATAAAATGGTTGGCGAAGAGGGGGTTTCCGGCAAGGAAGTAACCGAAGACGACGAATTCTTTGATCGAACCCTGACCGTTGTCGCATTCCAGTGGGGCTTTGCCTTCATCACGGATGATAACGAAATAAGCCGTAACGCGGCGGTCGTAAAACCGGGCGAGAGAGTCCTGTTCAAGATCCTCAGCAACGACGTGATCCACGGATTTAACATCCCGGTCGCCGGCATAACCGCCGAAATCGACCCGGACGAAATGCGTAAAATCTGGATCAAGGCGCCGGACGTACCTGGAAAATATCTTATCCAGTGTGTGAACTATTGTGGCGTCGGACACGCCCAGATGAAAGCCTGGCTCGTAGTTGAGGGCCCGGAAGATGACGATGAAGATGAAGAAGAAACAGCTATGAATATGGAAGGAACCAACAATGGCGCATGAACATGACGCAATACGCACCGGCGCAGCGCCGCATTGGAAGCCGGAGGATGTCATCGGTAAGATGACGCTCAAAGAGCTGTTTTTCTCTCACGATTACAGGCATATAGCCCTGAAGGGCATATTGACATCAATGGTGATGCTGGGGATCGGCGGAATGTTCGCTATCCTTTTCCGCACCGAATTGATGGTGCCCGACGTACAGATGATGGGTGCGCGTGTTTACATGACACTGATGACCCTGCACGGTATGTTTATGGTGTTCGGGTTCCTTATCCCGCTCGCCATCTCGCTTTGCTACTATATGGCGCCAAAGGTTCTTGGCCTCGATAAACTGTATTGGTCGGGATACGCGCAAGCCAGCTACTGGACGTTGATAGCCGCAGTCGTGCTGCTGATTATCGGTCGCCCCGACTTCACATGGACGGCCTATGCGCCAATGTCCCTGCGCGTCGGCGATGAACTGATCTGGATGGGCTATGTTGCTATCATGCTGGTTGCCATTTCCGAGTTTCTGGCTGGCCTTGTGCTTCTGCGCAACGGCCTTGCCGGTGCAGCCAAAACCGGTTGGAGCAAATTGCCTATGATGGGCTGGGGCTGTCTGTCGGTTGGCATCTTGCTGGTTGTGTCGACAATTCCACTTGGGTTCATCGGCTTCGGTTTGCTTTCGGACTGGGCACAATGGGGCGAAACCGCCTACTTTGACCCTGCACGTGGCGGAAGTGTTCTGACCTTCCTCTACATTTTCTGGACATACGGCCACCCGGCTGTGTACCTGCCGTTCATTCCGGTGATCGCGGTTCTCTACACTCTGATGCCTCGTATTCTTGGTCGTCCGATGTGGAGCTACTGGTCCGGTGTTGCAGCCTTCGGCCTGCTGACAGTGTTCGCGTTGCCAATTGGCCCGCACCACTTCCAGCCTGCCTTCACGATTGCTGGTCCTTACCAGCGTGTGATCCAGATCCTGACTATGCTGGTGTTTATCCCCAGCGTTCTGCACGTCTTTAACTGGATTGCGACTCTGTGGTTCGGCAAAATTCCGGCTTCGGCAAAACGTTCTATACCATTCAAGTTCATGATCGCCTCGATTGCGTTCCTGATTTACGGTGGTGCAACTGCCTACCTGAACGGCCAAATCTCGATTGACTCGGATTTCATCCATAACAGCTACTGGATCCCGGCACACTTCCACGCCATGTTCCTCGGCTTTGTCGGTCAGATGGCGATTGCGGGTATCTACTATCTTTACCCTTACTTCACTGGACGGATGTACAATCAGAAATGGGCCAATATGCATTTCTGGATGTGGCAGATCGGCATTTTCACCAAGGTGACTTTGATGTTCTACGCCGGATACGCCTACTTTCCGCGTTGGGTGTTCGACTATTTGCCGATACCGGAATGGGTATTCGCGCAGATGGGCATCACCTTGGGTGCATACCTGATCGGTGCCGGATTCCTCGTATTCATGTTCAACTTCGCCTGGAGCGCCAAACGCGGCACGATCGCTGCCGACGAGCCATGGCCGGTTGAATTTGATGAACCCGTTGCCTCCGCAACTCCAGCAGAATGAAGGGAGAGATATAATGATCAAACTATTTGTTTTGTTAGGAGTGGGCGGCGTGCTTGTCGTCGGTTATCTCACCACCTTTGGCGTAGCACCTGAGGCACAGTTGCCTCCGACTGTTAGCCAGTTGGTGAAATTCGAAGCCGAGGGTTACGTGCCCGGTGCTAACGACCTTGTCGAAAATCCAGAAGTGGGCCACGGCGTTTTTGATGTTCCCGAAGAAGACGAGGAACAGCTGAAAATCGCCATGGAAAACATGGATATGGACATGGCTGGCATGGACATGGCCGCAGGCGAGAGCATGGAAGGCATGGATATGTCTGGCTCTGCAGCCGAAGGCGACAGCATGGCGGGCATGGATATGTCTGGCACTGAAACCGAAGGCGACAGCATGGCAGGCATGAACATGTCCAGCACTGAAGGTGCGACTATGGATATGGACATGGACGGCGACGGCGTTATGGACATGAGCAGCTCCGATATGGCTGGTATGACCACAGGCAGCATGGACATGAGCAGCACTGAAATGGCTGCGATGACCACTAGCGGCATGGATATGTCTGGCTCCGAGACCGAAGGCAACAGCATGGCGGGCATGAATATGTCTAGCACTGAGGCCGAAGGCGAAGAAGAGCACCCTGAGGAAGAGGAGCTGGGCGAAGGTGGCCTACTCATTACCGAAGACGGTGACTTCGATCGCGAGCTCAGACTGGAGATGACCGAATGGGGTTACTCCGACATGCAGATTGACGTCAAAGCTGGAGAGCGGATCAAGTTCACCGTGATCAACGTCGGCCAGATCCCGCATGAGTTCATGTTCATGACTATGCCCGCAATGGCCGCAGTCGCCTACCGCATGGATCGCGCGGACTGGAGCTTGCTAGAGCACGAGGCCCTCTTCGAGGAGGCTCTTGTTCTACCCGGCGGCGAATTCACATTCGTTGTCGAAATCCAGGAAGCCGGCACATGGATGTTCATGTGTATGCTGCCCTACCACATGCAGATGGGCATGATGGGCCAGATGTCTACGCCGGGAATGGCCATGCAAATGGAGATGTAGGCAATACCTGATTTTGCCTCCATCAAACATTGCCCCGCACCGGAATCCTTTTCGGTGCGGGCAGCAAGAAAGAAAGCATTATGACAGATATATCAGCAGTATCCGCCCCTAGAACTTCGTTGGCAGCCGACTATTTTGCCCTTCTGAAGCCCAGAGTCATGTCTTTGGTGGTATTCACCGCCGCCATCGGTCTGTACGCAGCACCCGGTGACATCAACGTGTTGAACGCTTTTGCGGCGATATTACTTATCGCGATTGGCGGGGGCGCGTCGGGTGCATTGAACATGTGGTGGGATGCGGACATAGACGCAAAAATGCGCCGCACGGCCAACCGACCTGTCCCCGCTGGCAGGTTGACCGCAACAGCCGCACGAAACTTCGGTTTGGTGCTGTCGGTAGTATCAGTCGTACTGCTAGGGCTGGTGTCGAACTTCGCTGCCGCCGCGCTGCTGGCGTTCACGATTTTCTTTTACGTGGTGATTTACACTATCTGGCTGAAACGCTCGACCCCTTGGAATATTGTCATCGGTGGCGCTTCTGGCGCATTCCCGCCAATGATCGGCTGGATCGCCGCGACGGGCAGCCTCGGCTTTGAGGCGGTGTTGATGTTCTCGCTGGTGTTCATATGGACCCCGCCACATTTCTGGGCGCTCGCCCTGTTCATGAAAGAAGATTATTCCCGCGCCAAAGTACCCATGTTGACCGTCACCCACGGCAGGGTAGAAACCCGCAGGCAAATCCTGATATACAGCGTAATTCTGGTTCCGGTATCCCTCGCTCTGGCGTTCAGCCCCGTAGGCGGTGCCATCTATCTGATCGTATCCCTTTACCTGAATATGGCCTTTGTGAAGGGCGCGATCGGACTTTGGCGTCGTCCAGAGGATGCCGCCATAAACGACCAATTCAAAAAAGAAAAACGCTTCTTCCGCCTGTCGCTGCTCTATCTGTTCGGGCACTTTTTGGCCCTCCTAATGGAGGCCACACTGCGCCAGTTTGGCTTTAGCTGGATGAGCTGGTTGGGTTTTTAGCAATTTTGATTCCACCGACTTTAGCTGGTGGTTCACAAATAAATTAAAGGCTTAGGTGGAAACGCCTAAGCCTTTAATTTTGCCCGAGACACATTCCTGCGCATTTTCATAAGTTGGCGGAATAATTGTTGTTGGCGAGGCTGAGGCGACACCTTGGTCGAACCCATTTGGATGGCGCGTGCGTATAGGTAAAACGGGTCAGATTCCGTTAATAGGCGGTTAATCTGGCCTCGTCGCCAGATGACGGATTTTTCGTGGAGGTCGGCCAAGGTTTTGTCGTCTTTGTATTGCGACAGGATCGGCGCGGAAAGTTTGGCGGTTTTCTGGATGCTTTGATCCTCGACATCGTTGAAATTCCGGTCCACCCAATAAGCCAGATCAATGGGGTCGGTTGAGCGGTTCGGCTTGCCGCGCATTTGCTTGACGAGATAGTTTTCAACGGACCCCAAGGCGTAATGGTTAATTTGTGCCAGCTCGTATTGATTTTCAAACGTCGGAATTAACGTCGAACCTTTCGGGGCGTGTCCGGGAAACGGATTGCCTGAGCCGTCATTCCAGATGGTTTGAGGCTGTTTCACGGGGTCAGGTTTTTTGGGCATGTGAACGCCAAGTTTCGCGTATGATCCGTCATTCCGGTACAGACATTTGAACTGGATTGCGCGCCATGGCCAAAGCATGCCGGTGGGGGCGCAGCGGGTGAATTGCTCGGTCACGGGCTGGTCTTGGAATGTGATAATATCGTTGTTGCCAAACATGCGCCATGCGAGCGCGAAACCGGTGGTTTCCGGTCTGGCCGCAAACAGGTCGTTCAGGTGACCCTCGCCCAGTTTGATGTTCAGAAATTCGTCAACATCGGTGCCATAAATCCAGTCAACTTCCTGCATGACCGGCTGGGTGGCCGCGTCGGATAAGGCCTGCCATTGCACCGTCTTTTTGCCAAGCGGAGGGTTGGGGATGTGGGTGACCTCGCCCATCTCGTCCAGACGGTCCAGCATCAGGTCTGTGCCGTCTTCGCAGTCGTTTGAATAAATCAGAAAATCGGTGAACCCTATGGCTTTATGATGGGCGAGCCATTCCAGAATGAACGGTCCCTCGTCACGCATGCAGGTCACGATCAGGGCGCGGGTGTTTGGCGGTTTGGGCATCGTTTGACCTGTTTTAAGCGAATTTGTGCATTTATATGCGACTTATCCGCATTTCGGAAGGTTTCTTGTTGGTTATTTGGTTGGTAAATAGATACGTTGATCGGAGGTAAATACGACAAACGGGCAAAAAGTGAAAAAATTCCACCATTTTGAGGCAAATTCGACTGTTCCGAACGTGGAATATGGCGCGAAACTATGGCCGGAGGCAGTGTCGCCAACGGATTTTCCCGAGGTCATTGATGTCGTCAAAACGGCGGAATTCACACGGGTTTTTTGTGCGGAGCATTGGGGGCTGGTCGCCGATGGGCGTGCGCTAAAGCTGGACAAAGCGGAGCAGGTGAATGGATATCCCGGGGGGTATTTCGTTGACATGCCGTCGATGGGCAAGGTGAAAATTCAGGGGCAGCGAACATTGAGTTCAAACCCTGATGCGACCGATATATTTGCAAATCTTAATGTTTTGTTTGCCATTGAGTGCAACCCTGACCCCGTGGATGTCGCGGATTGGGTGCGGTTCAATGTGGCTAATTCAGGGGCGGAGGCGGCGTTGGTTATCCGGCGGCTCGCGCCCGGTGACCATGTGCATGATGTGGCCGAATTCAGGAAGGCGTTACGGGGCATCAAAGCGCTAAAAACGTTTGTGCTGCTGGATTATGATATCCCGCTGGGCAAGCCGGATCACCCAGCCGAGAGCAACCGGATGCTGGCACCAGAGGCCCCCGGAAAAGCATTGTTGGAGGTCCCGGAAAATGACATCTGGCGCGCGCCATTGGGGCAGTTCGGGGTGTACGCGGCGGCTCGGTTCCGGTTTTTGGCGGATGCGCGGGCGGTGCTGCATTGCTCCATCGCGGATATGGTTAATACTGGGGCGGAAAGCCTGTTTGATTTGGCAAAGACGGGCCCGTCTTATGTAAAGCTCCGGTCGCGCTATGCGTATCCGTGGAAAATTCAAAACGAGGGTGCGCCGCGTATCGGGGATCATAGTTGTGTGCGTTTTGACAGCGAAATGGGGGCCAGTATCTGGTGCGCCGACCCCAAGATGGAGGGGTTCTGGCGGCCGTTTCGGGCTGGGCCAGCCAAACCGCAAACGCTCGATAGCACACCGGAGGTTTGGCGGTGCATGGCGATCCGGCACAAACATTTGAAGGTTTCCGAGCTGGTTCCCAAGTCCAGTCTGGTGGTTGATCACAACTTGGTTAAGGCGCTGAAAAAGACGCTGGATGCACGGGCGTTCTTGCCGCCAAAAGTTGATGCCGTGACGGATGCGCCCAAAAACGAACGGGTTTTGATTGTCACGACCATGAAGGACGAGGGGCCGTTTATTCTGGAATGGCTGGCCTATCACCGCTCCATCGGGGTGACGGATTTTCTGGTTTACACCAATGATTGTAGCGACGGGACGGACGAGATGTTCGATTTGTTGCAAGCCAAGGGACATGTGGAGCATCGCCAGAACCCTTACCGAAAGGTCGGGTTGCGGCCACAACATGCGGCGTATCATGATGCCTCGGAAAGCGAGGTTGCGCAGGCTGTGGACTGGGTGATTTGCATGGACGTGGACGAGTATATCAACATTCATGTTGGCGAGGGCACCCTGCACGAATTGTTCGCAGCTGTGGGCGAGGCAAACATTATTTCGCTGACATGGCGGTTGTTCGGTAATGCAGAGATCGTCGATTTCGAGGATAAATTTATTACCGAACAATTCTTTCGAAGTGCCCCGAAATATATCCGCAAGCCGCATCAGGCTTGGGGGTTCAAAACCATGTTCCGCACGCTTGGCCACTACAAAAAATACGGGGTGCATCGCCCCAAAGGTTTGCGACCCGAGATGCTGGAGCAGGTGAAATGGGTGAACGGTTCCGGCAATCCGGTGCCTGCTAAAATGTTGCGAACAGGGTGGCGAAGCTCGGCTGGGAACTGGGGGTACGGGTTGGTGACGCTGAACCACTATTCGCTTCGATCAGCCGAGAGCTATCTGGTTAAGCGGTTCCGTGGGCGGGTCAACCATGTGGATCGCGACCAAGGGCTAAACTACTGGTTTCGTATGAATAATAATGCGACTGACGATCGATCAATCCTGAATAAAATTCCGCGGGCGAAACTGGAATTCGATAAACTTATGGCGGATCCGGATATTCGGGCGATGCACGAACGAAGTGTGATTGCGCACAAGGCGCGAGTTTTATCGTTGCTGGAAAGCGCCGACTACAAGGCCTTGTTTGACGAGGTGACTGGCGAGCGGCTGAACGCACTGGCACAGATGAACCATCACTTCGGGTCGCAGGTATTTGCGGACGGGCCGGATTCAATTTCGGTGGATTTCCATGCCGAAAATACTACGTATGATGAAGCCCCAGCAAACGCGCCGGCGGATCCAAAACCGCCGGCAAAGCCGTATTTTTCTTAGTGGCGGAAATGCCGCATTCCGGTGAATACCATTGCCAGACCAGCCTCGTCAGCGGCGGCGATAACTTCGGCGTCGCGCATAGAGCCGCCCGGTTGGATGACCGCCGTTGCGCCCGCTTCGGCCGCCGTGATTAGACCATCCGCGAAGGGGAAGAATGCGTCAGAAGCCACGACTGAACCGACGGTTGGCACTTCGGATAGCCCCAGAACTTCGGCCATGTCTTGTGCTTTGCGCGCCGCGATACGGGTTGAATCGATCCGGCTCATTTGCCCCGCGCCAATCCCTACGGTGGCGCCGTTTTTAACATAAACGATGGCGTTGGATTTGACGTG
>CAKZNY010000411.1 GCA_937132145.1 uncultured Paracoccaceae bacterium
TCTCCACCCCGTCAAAAACCGGTGGCGTGGGGTGCGAGGCCAGAATGCTCAACCGCCGCCCATTGGGTAAAACCACGGGCACATCCCAGTGCGATTTCGATGATAACCGAAATTCGGACACCACGTTTTCCGTCAAATACGCGCCACCCTCGGCATTCAGTGGCAAGACGGCATCCGGCAAATCCCGCCACTTCAGCGAAGAAAAACTGCGAGCTGCCTGCGTATCAATCGGAAACCGCGACAACAACGCCATCCCCTGACTACCCGGAAACCGCCCGAAACCGAAGGCATCGGCCCACTCGCCCGGCGAACCATCCCCGTCGAGATCCAACCAAGAGGGCACCCCCTCGTTCCCCATTGGGGCATAGAAATATGGATATCCGATGGCATCAACGCCCCGACCCAACTCTTCGCGAAACGCGTCCAAAGCAAGGTTGGTAAAATCGCTATCAAACTCGTTCAGCAGCAGAATATCCGGACGGACCCGCTGGATAATCGCCACCACGGCCAACACCTGCGCATCCTTGCCAGACATGATCGCCTTAAACAGCACCCCCGGCCCGCGACGCCCTAACGAGACGTTAAATGTCGCCACGCGAACCGTTTCGGCGACACTAAAAGTTGTGGAGAAAAGCAGGCAAACCAGAACCGTAATAATCCGGCCTAAGTTTAACCCTGAGCGCGCTGCAATATCCGTGCGATTTTCAGCATGGCTGATGCGCGTGCAATAAGGCTGGTTGCCATGAACACCCATAATGTTGCCGCCCATACCATTACCTGATTATTCTCGAATAGATCGACCGTAAACCAATCAAATCCATATGTAGGGAGTAATGGTAAAGCATAGATTAACACGATCCCGAGGGCGATATTAAAATACGCGTCACGACGCAGGCGCTTGGGTATAGAACCCTCGTCAGAGGGTTGGAATGTTGGCAAATTCGCCCAAAGGTTAAAGTTCTCGCGGTCCCGTGGCCATCCGAAAACCCACAAAATCAAGGCGAATAGAAATGTAAGGCCGACGCCGACGATGAAGCTGGTCGTAATACTGTAAACCAGCAAAATAGCGGTCGTATCGGAAAAACGGGAATCTGAAAGTATCGCGTCTATCGCCAATGATACCGGACTGTATTTGAAATCGAGCACCTGCGCCCCTTGTTGCGCCCACCCCACCAAAACGGAGTCACTTAGCCCCAGCTCGACCGCGCGACAGACCAGCGTGATCGTCACAACCTGCATAGCAATCGTGAAGGCCCTGAACCGATTATATGGCGGCGCATGGCGGAAATCGACGAAGCCCGGCGTGCTTGAACCGTACTCGAAAAACGTGAACATGCCGATGATGGCACCAATGACCAGCGCAAACTCTACCGCCCCCTGCGATGCAGAGGGAAGCACGAGCGACGGGATCGCAGCAACGACTACGACCCAAAGTGCCCTGAAAATTGCCCCCAATAGGCGCATATACGCCTGCCCCGTTCCTGTTGTAGCCGCGCTAACGCGTGGCCTGACTTCAAACCCAGGGCGTTGCCGCCCTGTACTGCTTCTCGAACGCGTCAATTGCATCTGATTTTTGCATGGTCAAGCCAATATCATCCAGCCCGTTCATCAAACAATGCTTCTTGAACGCGTCTACCGTGAACTCTATCTTACCACCGTCAGGACCAGTAATAACCTGACTTTCTAAATCAACCGTTACCACTGCATTAGCCCCACGGCCAGCGTCATCCATCAATTTGTCGACATCTTCCTGCGGTAAAATTATGGGCAGGATTCCATTTTTGAAACAATTGTTAAAAAAGATATCGGCAAAACTTGTGGATATTACTACACGAATTCCGAAATCGAGCAAGGCCCAAGGTGCATGTTCACGTGAGGAACCACAGCCAAAGTTATCACCTGCAACAATAATCTGCGAATTACGGTAGGCTGGTTGGTTCAAAATGAAGTCAGGAATTTCACTTCCATCCACATTGAAACGCATCTCGTCAAACAGGTTTTTACCGAGACCGGAACGCTTGATCGTCTTCAAAAACAGTTTCGGAATAATCATATCCGTGTCGATATTAATCAGCGGCATAGGTGCCGCAACGCCGGTTACTTTAGTGAATTTTTCCATTTTCCGAACTCCTTACAAATCGCGAACATCGGTCAGATGACCGGTCAAGGCTGCGGCGGCGGCCATCACGGGGGACACAAGGTGTGTGCGCCCGCCACGACCCTGACGTCCCTCGAAGTTGCGGTTGGTTGTGGCGGCGCAACGCTCGCCCGGCTCTAGTTTGTCGGGGTTCATCGCCAGACACATGGAGCAACCCGCCAAACGCCACTCGAAACCGGCGTCGATCAGGATTTGGGCGACGCCCTCTTCCTCGGCCTGTGCACGGACCAAACCGGAACCCGGCACGACAATCGCCCGCATTCCTTCCTTGATCTTCTTGCCTTTCACGATGTTCGCCACGGCGCGGAAATCCTCGATCCGGCCGTTGGTGCAGGAGCCGATAAACACGGTATCAATCTGAATATCGGTTAGCTTCATACCAGGCGTCAGGCCCATATATTTCAGCGAGCGTTTAACCGCGTCGACCTTGCCACCCTCGAAATCCTCGGGGCTAGGCACAATGCCGGTGATCGGCAGAACATCCTCGGGCGAGGTGCCCCACGTCACGGCAGGCGCAATATCTTCGCCTTTGATGGTCAGAACTTTGTCGAAATGCGCGTCCTCGTCGGTGAACAGCGATTTCCACGCATCCATCGCCATGTCCCACATTTCACCCTTGGGCGCTTGCGGGCGACCCTTCACATACGCGAAAGTTTTTTCGTCCGGCGCAATCAGGCCTGCGCGCGCGCCGCCCTCAATGGCCATGTTGCAGACGGTCATGCGACCCTCCATAGACAGATCGCGGATCGCCTCGCCGCAGTATTCGATCACATAGCCAGTGCCACCAGCCGTTCCGGTCAGGCCGATCACCGTCATGGTGATGTCCTTGGCGGTAACACCCGGAGAAAGCTTGCCGGTGATCTCGACCTTCATATTTTTCGACTTGTTCTGGATCAGGGTTTGCGTGGCCAGCACGTGTTCAACCTCGGACGTGCCAATCCCGTGCGCCAGCGATCCGAACGCACCATGCGTGGCTGTGTGACTGTCACCGCAAACGATGGTCATGCCGGGCAAAGTCCAGCCCTGCTCTGGCCCGATAATATGCACAACGCCTTGGCGCACGTCATTCACCGGATAATAATGCAACCCGAAATCCTTGGCGTTCTTGTCAAGCGCATCTAGCTGAATTCGGGATTGCTCATCCTTCACGACGCCATCAACACGATCAAGCGTGGTTGGCACATTGTGGTCAGGAACCGCGATGGTTTTATCCGGCGCATGTACCTTGCGGCCCGCAGTACGCAGCCCCTCAAAGGCTTGCGGGCTGGTCACCTCGTGAACCAGATGGCGGTCGATATACAGAAGGGACGTGCCGTCAGCGTCTTCGGTGATCAGATGGGCATCCCAGATTTTGTCATATAGAGTTTTGGCGGTCATGGTTTTCTCCCGCGTAAGTGTTGATTGTATTTCGAGTGACAGGGCGCGCGCAGCTCAGGCGTCAGCAGCCAACCTCAACACCTCGGCGTGAAAACGCCACGGCGCGCGAGTGTGGTCATCCATGTCAAAAACTTTTTTCATGAACATCGTTTACAGGGGAATTGAGCGCGGGGCAAGATAAAGGCTAAAGTAGCCGCAACTGCTTTGCACCGACAATATGCTCCATCACTTCAATTACAGTTATCTCTTTTGTCAGCCCACCGGCGCCCAGCCTTTGCGTTTCAAGAAGTCGGCATTTTAGCGTATCGTTTTTGGAGAATGCGATTTGGTTGGTGTCAATTTTATTCAAAAATACAGCGTCTTCCATCGACGCGGTAAACGGTTTTTCGCCTCCGTCCGTAAAACGCCATTTGTAATCACCACGAAACGATGATGTCACAATTTTCAAAAATACAATTCTTTCTTTTTCAATTTCCAGCACATCCTCGTCCGATTGCTCGGGAACTCGGAACGAATCCCTGTCGTTTGAGTTGAGTTGTAGTTCGTCTTCTGCACCTTTTCGACCAATTCGGAAGGTTTCAACACCCTGTACGCCCAATGACTTATTGGCAAAATCCTCCACCGCTTGGCGAGTCGGCAGATCCTCCAATAGCGAAATTGTCCGGTTATCAACTGTGATATACGTTCTATTGACCGTAATAGTCGTAGTGCCATTGTCATTGGAACTTACTTTATCTGGCTTTTTCCCCCGCATAAATTTAATTGCAAAAAACAAGCCGACAGCCATAGTTCCGCCGATTTTCCCCCCATTCAGAATTAATTCCAGTAGTTGATTTGCTGCCACTACTCGGTCAGGACTATCAACAACAGCGTCCAGCATATCTAAAACTGCGCCAGCCATCGAGACATCAAGATTAAGAAGCACACTAAAGCTTCCATGATCTGTAGCCCGCATCGTCAATCTGGCTTCTGTGCGATCACCATTTACAACTTTATTTGCAGCTTGAACAACTTCTCCAAGCGCTAACAACGCGGGCGCTAAGTCGTTAACGGCAATCTCGCCATTGTCAAAAACTTTACCCTCAAAGGCGATGCTAAATTCAGAGCTGCTCATATTTGATCTCTCGTTTTTTCGCTAAATCATGAATCGGCAGCTTGTGGCACGTCAACCCTGATCGCCGCTAGGCAACGTTCATCGCAGCCATGCCGCATATTCAGGGTGCTCCTTGGCCATATCGTTAAAAAGCCAGACGATACGATCCAGAAACCACATCTTGAAAACCATGATCAGAACAATACCGAGTATGGTTGGCCAAATCTCAAGTTTCCACAGGCCGTAAATCACAAAAGGCATCCCCGTGGCCGAGAAGCTGGTCAATATAATCGCCGCCCTCGCATGATGTTCAGGAATCGGAGTAACCTTGCGCGCCAGCCAAACCCGCTCGCCCATCACAGCCCGAGAACCCCATGATTTGGTCGATTTCGGCGCCGGAAACGCCCGTGGATTATACCGCGTCCACACCGCCAACACCAAAACCAACGCCAAAGACCACCACCCCAGCCAGACCCTCGACCAGATCGCCAGTGCCAGCAAGGGCAGGATTATGAACCGCGTCCAGACGCTCCACGGATTGGCGTGCCGCAGCCAGGTTTCGTCGTCCATACCCATCGCGTCAGCCATTGCTTTGATCGGTTTCATGGTAGCCTCCTATAAGTCGTAAAGGTCCGTAAACTTCTTATTCAGATACGCCATCAACGGTTTCTCGGTTGCCGTATGACCAACAGCATCCTTGATAATTTGCTCGGGTGACGCAAGGCGCGCCTTTTGGTGGATGTTTTCACCCAGCCACGCCAAAGCCTCGCCCGTTTCTCCTTTGCAAAAATACTCATCAAGCGCCGGAATATCTTCGGTCATCTTTGCGAATAATTCGCCCGCATAGATGTTACCCAGCGAATAGGTTGGAAAATACCCGAACAGCCCCACGGACCAGTGGACATCCTGCAACACCCCGTGCGCCGCGTCCGGTACTTCGACACCAAAATCGCGTTTGAAATTGTCGTTCCATGCGGCCTCAAGATCAGCGACCTGCAGTTCGTTGCGGATCAACGCGCGCTCCAGCTCGAACCGCATCAGAATGTGGAGGTTATAATGCAGCTCGTCCGCCTCGGTCCGAATGAAACCAGCTTGCACACGGTTGACGGTACGGTACAACGCCTCGCCATCCTTCAGGCCGAAATCACCCATTTCATCGCGCATGACGCCAAACATCCACTCGCAGAACGCACGACTGCGGCCGATCTGGTTTTCCAGCATCCGCGACTGGCTTTCATGCACCCCCATGGAGGCGTATTTCCCTGCCGGTTGCATCGCCAGCTCCGCAGGCATGCCCTGTTCGTATTTCGAATGGCCAACCTCGTGAATCGTCGAATAGAAACAATTGAACACGTTCTTGGGGTCCACCCGCGTGGTAATCCGCGAGTCGTTATTGCTGCCGGAACTAAACGGGTGCACCGCCAGATCAATCCGGCCAGCGTTCCAATCATATTCAAACGCCGTTGCCAGACGATTTGCAACGGCCATCTGCACATCTGCACCAAATTCGCCCTGAACGGTCGGCACATCCATGCCCTTATCGGCAATCGCCTCGCGCAATTCCGTCAGGCCGGGCCGCAGTCGCCCCAGCAGTTCCGCCAGAGGCGCGGACTTCATTCCCGGCTCGTAATCGTTCAACAGCGCATCATAAAGATCGCCACCATCGGCCAGACACGCCGCTTCTTGTCGGCGCAAATCCAGAACCTTTTCCAACGTCGGCGCGAAGGCCGCAAAGTCATTCGCCGCCCGCGCATCTGCCCAAACCTGTTGCGAGGCGGACGTTACCAGCGCAATCTCGCGCGCCAGATCCGCAGGGATCTTGCTAGAGCGCGCATAAGTCTTCTTCGCCTCGGCCACGTTCACCTTGCCCGCAACATCCAGCGTATCTACGTCAATGGAATCGAACCACTCGGGCATACGATCATCCGTGTTGCGCGCATGAATAACCGATTCCAGTGCCGCATTCTGCTCGGCCCGCTGGGCATTACCCTTGCGCGGCATCATCACCTCTTGGTCCCACATAATCAGCCCCCCGATCTGATCCAATGCAGAGGTGGTTTTCAGGTGGTCAAGCAAAGTGTCATAAGCAGAGTTAGTCATATTTGGTTCCATAAATGTGAAAGTTTGTAAAAAAATCGTAATCCCCAAAATTATGGAGCCGTTAGTCTCAAGAAGGGAAAACATCACCCACATCTGATTTAGGTGCCATTCCCATATCCGCGATGGTGCGACGCATTACATTGCAAAACCGGACCGTAGCCGGTGTTGGTTTGCGGTTATCGTTCCAAATAAGATAAATACTCCGCCAATACTCGTTGCCTTCCGGCACGCGAAACACCAGATCCGAGGGCAACGAAATGCCGCCAAGCTCGGGCATCGGTGACACGTATTCGCCGCCACGGACGAAGGCTTGAATCGATAGCGCGCTCATCACATGCAACCGCGCGCTGGTGACGGCTTTCCTGATCTCGGGCTCCTGAATTTTGTTACACAAGAAGTGCGAAATCATTCGGGTTTTAGCCACATCCGACCAGTATAAATTCACCTTGCGGCCAAGCTCGCTGTCGCGGGCACAAAGCAATCCAATCCGGTCTGTTAGAATAACGGAGTGCCTTATACTGGAACTCCCCCATAGCACCAATTCGTTCACGATGCCGATATCGACGGTTTCCGCACGAACACCCGCGATTGCCGACTCGTTGGTTAAGTCATCAATATCAACGCGTATGTTCGGGTTTTCTTTGTGCAATATTTTCACGACATTTGGCATCAAATTCGCCGCCGCTGCGGGGATCACAGCCGCGCGTACCTGACCTTCACCAGATTCTGCAAAATGCACTATAGAAGTGACCGTGCCGTCAAAATGCGCCAGCTCGCGCTTGGCTTCGCCCAATGTATGCACGCCAAGTTCGGTTAACTGGTTTTTTCTGTCCGTCAGGAACAACGGTGCACCCAGTTCTGCTTCGAATTGCTTCAACATCATCGAAACCGCCGCCGGCGAGCGCTTTAGCACCTTCGCAGCATTCGCAAGATTGCCAGCTTCCGCCACCTCTACGAAATATCGTAGCATTTCTGTCTTAATAGCCATAATAAATCCTCGTTAATATACTTTGCATACATTACCTTAAGTTTTTCTGAAAGTATTTTCATATTGGCGGTTTTTCATAAAAAACCCGTTCAGAGGGTGAAAACAATCACGCAGTGCTATACAGGGTGTTCAACATTAATTCTGAACGGGAAACCCGATGACCGCATCCCTCGAAACCCTTACGCAAACCCTCCTTGACGCCGCACGCGCGGCCGGGGCCGAAGCCGCTGATTCCATTGCGGTTTCGGGTGACAGTCAATCTATCGAAGTCTTAAACGGGGCGTTGGAACATGCGGAAAGGTCCGAAGGGATCGATCTTGGGTTGCGCGTGTTGATCGGCCATCGCCAAGCCAGCGTGTCGTCGTCCGACCTGCGCCCCGAGACCATTCGCGCGATGGCCGAGCGCGCTGTTGCTATGGCGCTGGAGGCCCCCGAAGACCCGCACTGTGGCCTTGCCGACCCATCACAACTGGCCAAATCATGGGACATCGATTCGCTAGAGTTGGCCGACCCGTCTGCCGCCCCCACCCCTGCGGAACTGCAAACCGACGCGCTGGAAGCCGAGGCTGCCGCTTATGCCGTCAAAGGCGTAAATCAGGTTCAGGGCGCGGGTGCGGGTTACAGCCGCTCCGCCATCTACCTCGCTGCCACCAACGGGTTCAGCGGCGGATACGAGCGCACCTCGCGGTCCACCTCCTGCGTTGCCATCACGGGTGAAGGCCTGAACATGGAGCGGGATTATAATGGCGAGGGTCGTATATTTGCAGCAGACCTGCCACCCGCCGCCGAGATCGGCCGCATCGCTGGCGAACGCGCCGTTGCCCGCGCCAACCCAACGAAACCACCTACTGGCGCCTTCCCTGTGCTGTTCGACGAACGTATATCATCGGGCCTGATCGGGCATCTGGTCGCCGCGATCAACGGCGGCTCAATCGCGCGCGGATCAAGCTGGCTGAAAGATGCGATGGGCGAGCGGGTGCTACCCGAAGGCCTGTCATTGATTGAAGACCCGCACCGCGCCCGCGTCTCCGGCTCTAAACCCTTTGATGCAGAGGGCCTGCCAACGGCCCGCCGCGCGGTTATCGAAAATGGCATCCTGCAAAGCTGGACGCTCGATCTGGCCACCGCTCGCAAACTTGGGCTTGAGAGCACCGGAAACGCTTCCCGTGGCACCTCCGCGCCGCCAAGCCCTGCCGCTGGTAATCTTTCGTTAACCCAAGGCACGGACACCCGCGACGCGTTGATCGCGATGATGGGCACAGGGTTGATCGTAACCTCGTTGATCGGCAGCTCCATCAACCCCAATACCGGCGACTATTCGCGTGGCGCATCGGGCTTCTGGGTCGAAAACGGCGTTATCATCGGCCCTGTTAACGAGTGCACCATCGCGGGCAACCTGCGCGAGATGTTAGCATCCATTCGCCCTGCAAACGATGGCCGCGCCCATCTGTCCCGCATCGTTCCCAGCTTGCTTGTGGAAGGGTTAACCATTGCCGGCGCATGACCTGAAACTTTTAATTGACGCGGCCCATGCGGCTGGCGACATCGCCCGAAAATACTTTCGGGCGAACCCCGAGACATGGGACAAAAGCGACAACCAAGGCCCCGTCACCGAGGCCGACCTCGCCGTTGACCGCATGTTGCACAGCGAACTTCTACAGGCCCAACCGGATTACGGCTGGTTGTCCGAGGAAACCGAAGACACCGCCGCCCGCCTGACATGTCCGCGGGTATTCATCATCGATCCCATCGACGGCACCCGCGCCTTCATCGCAGGCGAGGAAACTTTCGCGCATTCATTGGCCATCGCGCAAAACGGCGAAATCATCACCGCTGTCGTCCACCTGCCAATGAAAAACCTGACCTACAGTGCCACCAAAGGCGGCGGGGCGTTCCTGAATGGCAAACCGATAAACGCCAGCACCGCAAAAGACATCGCCTCGGCGCGTATTCTAATCACACGCCCGACCCTTAAACCTGAACTTTGGCCCGGCGGCGTGCCAGACCTGTCCCCCAACTTCCGCCCCTCGCTGGCCTACCGGATGTGCCTCGCCGCAGACGGCAGTTTCGACGGGATGCTAACCCTGCGCGACACATGGGAATGGGACGTTGCCGCCGGTGATCTAATCGCCCGCGAGGCCGGAGCCACCGTCACCACCCGCGAAAACCTGCCCGCGCGATATAACAACGCCACCCCGCTTTTGGCTGGCATGATCGCGGCGTCCAAGTTACTACATCCGCAATTCATTAACAGACTGTAACCCTCAATTAAGGACACGCCCATGACCAAACGGCTACACCTCGTTTTCGGTGGCGAACTAATCGACCCGCAAGGCAACGAATTTCGCGATCCGGATAATATCGAAACGGTCGGGATTTATTCAAGCTATGACAAAGCATACGACGCGTGGAAATCAGCGGCACACTCGACAGTAGATAACGCCCACATGCGGTATTTCATTGCCCATCTGCACCGCCTGCAAGACGAAAAGACCGAGACGAGCCTAACCGGTGAGATGGGCTAACCTACGCGATGGGCCGTTCGGTTTTCTTAGCTGCATACATGTTGCTCTCGCGCTATGGCGAGGGCTGGTTTGCACGAAAACCGGACAGCACAAACCCCGAGCGCCGAGGCATCGCCTCAACCCCGCGTCCTGATGGGCCACTGATCTGGATCAACATCTCAAGCATCAGTGGAGCAGACGCGATCCTTACCCTGACACGGCGCTTGCTTGACCAAAATCCGGCCCTGCACTGCCTGCTAACATCCCGCACCGAGCATATCGCACGCGCCCTCCATGGCCAAATGCCGCCGCGCATGATCCACCAATATATCCCCGTCGATGCTACCGCGAACATCAACACATTCCTCGATCACTGGCACCCTGACCTGTCCGTCTGGACCGAGGCCGAATTCCAGCCCGCCTTCGTCGTTCAAACCAAACGGCGCGGCATCCCGACGATATACGTCGATGCCCATATTTCCGCGCGCGCCTTCCGGCGATACCGATTATTCAGAGGTATGGCCGCCGCACTTCTGAAGCGTTTCGACCACATCCTTGCCCAAGACGCCGCCACCAAAAAGCACTTGCAAAACCTTGGGGCGCCTGCGGAACGGATTCAAATATCCGGCCACCTGAATGGCAGCACATCCCCGCTACCGCACAACGAAACGCAACGTAAAGCACTGGCCCGCGCTATCGGTGGACGGCCAGTATGGCTGGCCGCACAAACGCATGAGGGCGAAGAAGAAGCGATCATTGCCGCCCATCAGAAAGCCCGCCGCTCCTTCCCTGAACTGTTTCTAATCCTTGCACCGCGCCAGCCCGAACGTGGCAACGCCATCGCAGATATGCTGCGCGGACAGGATTACACCGTCGCACAGCGCTCCAAATCGCAGCAAATCGATCGGCAGACCGATATTTATCTGGCCGACACGCCAGACGAAATGGGGCTTTGGTATCGCCTCGCCCCCGTGTCGTTCCTTGGCGGTTCGTTTATTAGCGGCGGCGGGCACAATCCGCTTTTCGCCGCAGCACTCGGTTCGGCTATTCTGCATGGGCCGCAAATCTCTAATTTCGCTGCGGCCTACAAAACCCTGCTTGACGCCAACGCCTGCATGCCCGTCACTGACGGGGCCGACCTTGCCAAAAAGCTAGAGGCCGCGCTTTCGCCGGAACGCGCAGCCCAACTGGCCACCGCCGCATGGGGGGCATATGGTGAATACGACACGGCAACCGACCGCGTTTTCGACCTGCTGCAATCCTATTTCCCGAAGGATACATCCTGATGCGCCCCCCCTTATTCTGGAATCGCCCGCGCGGCCTGACATCCCGCCTTTTGGCACCGTTCGAGCGGATATGGATCGCCACCACACGCCGCCGCCTGAAAAACGGCCCGTGGGAACGGATGGACGTACCGGTTATCTGCGTTGGAAACATCAACGTCGGCGGGACAGGCAAGACACCAACGGTGATCGCGTTGCTGGATATTTTCCGAGACCTCGGCATCACCGCCCACGTCGTTTCACGGGGTCATGGTGGCTCCGAAATCGGGCCGCTACTGGTGGATGAACGTAATCACTCCGCCGCCCAAGTCGGTGACGAGCCGCTGTTAATTTCGGCCTTCGGACCCTGCTGGGTCGCCAAAGACCGTACCGCAGGCGCCAAAGCCGCTATCAAAGCAGGCGCTCAGGTGATCGTTTTGGACGACGGATTTCAGAATCCGTCTTTGCACAAAGACCTGAGTATCGTTGTCGTAGACGCCGAAATTGGCTTCGGTAATGGCCGCGTTATGCCCGCCGGACCGCTGAGGGAACCGCTGACGGATGGCCTGTCCCGCGCCGACATCGTTATCCCGATCGGCACCGCGGCGGCACAAAAACGCCTGATCGCGCAGCTGAACAACCCCGTCTGGTCTGGCGAGCTGCGCCCCCTTGAAACCGGCATGGACTGGTCCGGCACCCGCTTCATCGCATTCGCGGGCATCGGTCGCCCCGCTAAATTCTTCGCCACTTTGAAAGCCCTAGACGCAAACGTCGTTGCCACCCGCGCTTTCCCCGACCACGCGCCATATACCGACGCAATCCTTCAACGCTTAAAGGCAGAAGCAAAGGCAAAATCGGCGCAACTGGTGACCACCGAAAAGGATATGGCGCGTCTACCGGTGGCGTTCCGCCGCGATGTCCTC
>CAKZNY010000412.1 GCA_937132145.1 uncultured Paracoccaceae bacterium
CCCGATCAAGCGTTTCAACGATTTCGGTTCGGTTCTTCCGTTACGTCAACTGAATTTTCACATTCTGGCGAACCCCTAAAACTTAAATTTGATCGAAGTGGAAATTTGTATTGACCCCGTACAATTTTCGTCATTATGTGCACTTAACCTGACCTGCTAAAGAGGAACATGCAGATGTCAAAGAAGTGCAAAGTTCTCGTCATTATTTCCGATCAACTTCGGGCAGATTGCGTAGAGGGAGCGTTGGCGAAGCACGTAAACCTGCCCAACATCGCGGCCCTGCGAAAAGACGCGGTGACGTTCACCAAACATTTCTCGGTTACCAATCCGTGCGGACCTTCACGCGCCAGTATTTTTACCGGCATGTATGCGATGAACCACCGCTCCATCCGTAATGGCACGCCTATGTCGGACGGCATCACCAACATCGCGCGCGAGATGCGCAAATCCGGCTATGATCCGATGTTGTACGGGTACACCGACACCAGCCTTGACCCGCGCACCCGCCACCCCAACGATCCCGACCTGAAAAACGAAGAAGGCCTGCTGCCCGGGTTTCGCGAGGTTTTGGAAATGCGCGCGCAGTCAAGCTACCCTTGGCGGGCATATTTGAAATCGCAGGGGTATGATATTCCCGATTATGCGCATTTTTACGACGCCATATCGCCGGACCCGACGCGGCCTGCCCGCCCCGATGATCCGCCCTTTTACGGCGCCGAGCATAGTGACACGGCGTTTCTTACCAACTCGTTAATCAATGATTTATCGGTCCGCACAGATGAAAACTGGTTTGCCGTGGCAACGTACATTCGCCCGCACCCGCCGCTCGTTGCACCCGCGCCGTATAACAAGATGTACGCCTGAAAACACCCGAAGATCAGGCTGAGGTGCATCCGTTTATGGGCGGCGCGCTAAAAACTCCCGCGATGGAGAGCGTCGTTCGCGGGTGCGAAGTGGACGCCAATAACGACGATGATGATGTGCAGTTGCTACGGTCCATATACTTGGGCTTAGCGACCGAAGTGGACACGCATATCGGCCGGATAATCGATTTTCTGAAGGAAACGGGGCAATACGATGACACCATCATCGTGTTCATGGCCGATCACGGCGAGACGCTGGGCGAGCACCACCTTTGGGGCAAGCAGAACCCTTACGAGGGGGCATACCACATCCCGCTAATCATCCGAGACCCGCGAAATCCGGCACAGCATGGTTTGAGCGTCGAGGCGTTTACGGAATCCGTCGATTTCACCCCGACGGTTCTGGATTTGGTCGGGCAAGCTGTACCTGCGGGTATGGATGGGGTTTCTCTAAAACCATTCCTTGAATGGTAAACCGCCCGAAAAATGGCGGGACGCCGTGCATCTGGAACTGGAATTTAGCGAGCCACACTTCACAACCGAATGGCAGAAAGCCACCGGAGTTTCCTTACACGAGGCGAATTTGGCGATCCTGCGGGAGGAGCGCTACAAGCTGGTGCATTTCAACGGCGGATTATCCCCGTTGATGTTTGATCTGGAAAACGATCCGAATGAACTGGTTAATCTGGCAGATGATCCGGCACATGCAGGTACGCTATTGCGGCTAACGCAAAAATTGCTAAGCCACCGCATGCGCCATTCCGACCGCACATTGGCAGACGTTAAGATCACGTCAGAAGGCGCGACGAATTTCGAACCGTAGGGTGGGTGATTCACCCACCATTACTCTCACATCAATTCTTTCCAGCGATGGCAGGCAACTTCGTGGCCCGTGCTGGAATGCTCCAGTTTTGGTTCCACTTTGCGACAATGATCGACCGCGAACGGGCAACGTGTCTGGAATTTGCACCCCGGTGGCGGGTTGGTTGGCGAGGGTATCTCGCCCTCCAGTTTTTGCGCCGTGCCACGGTCATCGGGATCAAGCGACGGGATCGCCGACAGCAGGGCTTTGGTGTAGGGATGACGCGGCGCGAAGAACAACTCGCGCGTCGGGGCGGTTTCCACCAAGCGGCCCAGATACATCACGGCAACGTGGTCACACACATGCGCCACAACGCTTAGGTCGTGGCTGATGAACAAGAACGTCAGGCCCATTTCCTGCTGGATTTCTTTCAGCAAGTTTAGCACGTCCGCCTGAATGGATACATCCAAAGCCGCCACAGATTCATCGGCAACCACGAAGTGTGGGCGCGAAACCAGTGCGCGGGCGATAGAAATACGCTGCCTTTGCCCACCCGAAAACGCGTGCGGGAAACGGCGGAGGTGTTCAAGGTTAAGGCGGCATTTCGAGGCGATCTCGCGGACCCGTTCGTCTGTTTCCGCGCGCGAGGATGTCAGCTTCATGACCTCAAGCGGTTCGGCAATAATATCGCGGACCGTCATGCGCGGGCTTAACGCGGCGTATGGATCCTGAAAGATAAGCTGCGAACGTTTGCGGTAGTCTTTCAACTGCGCCTTATCAATCGTTGTTAACTCGTATGTGACTTCTCCGTCGCTGTATTCCACCGTACCGCGTGTGATCGGCGCGGCTTTCATACAAGCGCGGCCAAGGGTGGTTTTGCCCGAACCGGATTCCCCCACCAAGCCAAAGAAACTGCCTTTGGCGATGTCGAGGTTGATGCCGTCAACCGCCTTAACCACCGGTTTGGGGCCGAACAGCCCACCGCCAGACAGGGGGTAGTGAACCGACAAGTCGCGGGCTTTAATCAGGATGTCATTACTCATTTCGCGCCCTCCCCGTTAAACAAATGGCAGGCTACGTTATGGCCTTCGGTTACCTTGGCGAAGTTTGGAATTTTCGCGGTACAAATATCACCTAAATTGACCGAGCAGCGCGTGTGAAACACACACCCCGTTGGCCGCTCTAGCGGGGATGGAATGTCCCCCGGTATCGGCGTCAGCGGGGAGTCCAGATCGTCCAGCCTTGGAAGTGCTGCAATCAGGCCCTTGGTATAGGGGTGCGACGGGTTGCGAAGAACATCGCGCACCGGCCCTTGCTCGATAAGACGTCCCAGATACATCACCGCCACTTTATCGGCGGTTTGGGCTATCACGCCAAGGTCGTGGGTGATAAAGATAATCCCCATCCCGAAATCCTTGACGAGGTCTTTCATAAGGTCGATCACCTGCGCCTGAATGGTCACATCCAGCGCCGTGGTCGGCTCGTCCGCGATCAGAAGTTTGGGCTTGGTCGACAAGGCCATGGCGATCATGGCGCGTTGGCGCATACCGCCCGACAGCTCGAACGCGTATTGCCCGAAACGCATGGACGGATCCGATATCCCCACGCGGTCCAGCATCTCGATCGAGACTTCTTTGGCGCGTTTGGCGTTCATATCCATGTGGATCAGCAACTGCTCGACCATCTGGTCACCGATGGTTATCGCAGGCGCAAAGCTGGCCATTGGTTCCTGAAAAATCAGCGAAATCGCCCCGCCGCGCACCACTTTCAGTTCTTTGGAGCCGTGAAGGGACATAATGTCGACCGGCCCGTCTTCGAGGTGCAGCGTGATTTTAGTGTCATCACCGTAACTCGCGTTACCCGGGTTCAGTTTCATGATTGACTTGGCCGTCACCGATTTACCCGAACCACTCTCGCCCACGAGGCCCATGACCTCGCCTGCTTCAAGTGTAAAGGAAACATCGTCAACGGCGGTGATCCGACCCTCGTCCGTATCGAACTTGAGGGTCAGGTTTTCTACATCAAGAAGGCGCGTCATTATTTGGCATCCGAATAAGGGTCGGCGGCGTCGCGTAATCCGTCACCGACGAACACGAATGCCAACACAAGGATAATAAAGAAAATTACCGGTATGAAATACCATTGGTAATTAAGCAGAACATCGGCACTGGTGACGTTTTGCAACATAACCCCCAGCGAGTTCACCGGATCTTTCAGACCCAGCCCGATAAAACTCAATGCCGTTTCCGCCAAAATCATATACGGGAAGGAGATCACCAGATCGACGATGATATAGCTGGTGAAGCTGGGTAACAGATGACGGCGGATAACGTGGCCGGGCGAGGCACCGCAAAGCTCTGCCGCAAGGACGTATTCCTGATTTCGTTCGCTTAACAAATGCGTTCGAATACGTCGAGCCAAGGTTGTCCAGCCGATCAGCCCCAGCACCACAGAGATGAAGAAGAACCGCTCCTCCGCGCTCCAAGTGTCGGGGACAAACGCGGCCAGTGCCATGAACAGCGGAATACTGGGGATGGTTTTCACCGTATCCGTTATCATTTGCAATACGGCGTCAATCTTTCCACCGTAATATCCGGACACCCCGCCAATCACCAAGGCCATGAAAAAGGCGATCACAACACCGATCGTTCCCACCGCCATCGAGGTGTTAATTGCCGTCATCGTTCGGGAGTAGATGTCCTTACCGGTCGAATCCGTTCCAAATATGTGGATCATGCCACGATCAACGCCAAACAGGTGTCGCTCGAACTTTATGCCCAGAAATTTGAACTCCTGCCCTTTGGCGAAAAACGTCACATAGCGGCGATCTTCAAGCTCGGATTTTATCTCCGTCACCCAACGGAAGTTGGTTTTGATTGATCGCGACCGCTCGAATGAATAAATAAACGGGCGGATGGAAAATCCATTGTCGTCCCAGAAAATCGGTATTTGCGGGGCACCGTTCATATAATCCTTGTCCCGTCCGGCGATGGTCGCATCATACGGGGTCAGGAACGGCGCGAATATGCCTGACAAAATAAGCGCGATCAGGACCCACGCACCAGCAAGAGCCGATTTGTTTTTCTTGAACCGCTGCCAGATAAGCTGACCCTGACCCGCAGTGAAATACGCCTCTTTCAGTTTCTGGTCCAGGGATGCGTCTGTGTTTGTAATATCTGTCATGTCCATTATCCCACAATACTGCGACGAATGCGCGGATCGGTGAGGGCCAGAATGATGTCGGTTATGAAGTTAATTCCGACAATACTGGCCGTCAGCATGAAAATAATCGCGCCAGCGAGCTGCTGATCGTTTGAGCGCGCCAGCGCCTCGATCAACAGGGAACCCGCCTCGGTCAAGGTAAGGATCAGGGCAACGATGGGAAGCTCGGTGAAGATACGGTTAAGGTCAAACCCCAGCGAATTGATGATCGGGCTAAGCGCATGTCGCGCCGGATAGCGCATTAACAATCGCCGTCCCGACACCCCGCGGGCCGCTGCTGCGGTCACGTAAAGCTTGCCGATTTCATCAGACATAAGGGCGCGCACCGTCTGGATAGCAAACGCTGTCGCCGACCAGCCCAGAATAAATACCGGCAGCCAAGCATGCCCGAGGAAGTCCATCACCTTGTCGTAATCCCAAGGGGCATCCCTGTATTCCTTAGAGAACAGCCCCGTGAGACTGTCGCCAAAGAAGACCGTCGAGAACAGCATGATCATCAGTGCCAGCAGGAAGTTCGGCAGAGCCAGACCAAGGTAGCTAACCAGACGCAGGCTGTTGTTCAGAACGGCGTTCTTCGAGGTGGCGGCAATAATGCCAACAGGGATTGCAATGGCATAGGCGAGCAGCAGGGCCGATAGACACAGGCCAAGGCTCAACCAGAATTTCTGTCCCAGAAGCTGGGCGATGTTTACGCGAAGGATACAGCTGTCGCCGAATTCCCCTTGGAAGGCGTTGAATATCCACGAGCCCCAACGCTGCACGTAAGGTTGGTCAAGGCCGAGGCGGACGCGCTCGATCTGAATATCTGCGGCGGTAATAACCGACCCTTGCGAACTCTTGAAGGCAACGTACCGCTCGGCGCAATCGCCGGGTACCAGTTCCATCAAGGTAAATACAATAAACGACACTAGAACCAGCGTTAGAACGGCCAATGCAGCACGTACTGCTACGAATTTGGAGAATTGAAGCATTGCGAATTACGCCCCCCGAAGGTGTACTAATGAACCATTTTGGCTCTTATTTTTGTTGAACTGCGGGCAATCGAAACTGCCCGCAGTCATATATCAAGTCATAGCGACAGGATTACTCGTCCAACCACCACTGAGACGCGCGGTACGGATATGTCCGGTAGTACGCGTAGGACTGTGTCTTGAACTCGGTGAAGTTCTTCAGATCATTGTTGTGATAGATCGGTGCAACCGCTTTCACAGTACCAATGAACAACATGCTATCAACGATGTTCTGAACCATACGGGCACCAATTTCATTGGACTCGTCGGAACCGGCAATCGCTGCTTGGAACAGATTGATATCAGCCATCAACTCATAAGCGTACTCTGGTGGTTTAACACCGGATGCGCCGTCTGTGTCGATGTATTCACCCCACAACATACCTGCACGCAGGTTGAAGTAGTTGTCGTATGGAGGCTGGAACAGCTCTGATACGCCCAAAATAACAGCCAGTGGCTGACCTTTTGCGTATATCATAACGTCGAGCTGGTTCGAAGACATCGCGGAACGGAATTCGTCCGTTGTGACTTCTTTCACCGTTTGTCGATGCCAACTTCACGCCAGTTTTGACCAACGAGCTCGACCATTTTGATCGAAACGGCTTGCGTCGCTACCTGCATGTTCAAAACGAGCTTCTCGCCATTTGGCATTTCGCGCATTCCGTCACCGTCAAGGTCCATCATGCCCATCTCGTCAAGCAAAGCGTTTGCCATGTCGGGATCGAACTGTGCGTAAGCCATCTCGAGCTCTTTGCTCACAAACGAAGGTGTTGGCGAGAAAGCGATATACTGCGTTGGCTGACCGAGGCCGAAGAACACAACTTCGTTGATCTCGTCCCGGTTCATTGCGACAGACATCGCACGACGGAAACGTACATCGCCGAATACTTCGCGTTTAGCGAGGTTTTCCGACGTAACGTTAAACGCGAATGCGCCAATAGAAATTTCAGGTTTAAGTTCAATTGTGAAATTGCCCTTTTCCTGATTTTCCAGAAGCAGTGGTGCGTAATCGAGGTTCAGCGCCTGAGATTTATAATCAACTTCTGAGTTGATCAGTTTCAGGAGGCGAACTTCGCTTTCACCCACGAACAATTCGTCCTGCTCGTTGATGTATGGCAACTGCTGACCAGACGTATCAACCTGGAAGTAGTACGGGTTGGCAACCAGATGACGGCCTTCCGTGTTTTCCCGGGTAATGATGTAGCTTTCCAGTGTTGGAACCGTATCAGCCGGCAGACCAGCAACCAGATCAGGGTGGGCCAACATTGGTGTCGGCGTATCCATCCAGTCAGAGTTGCCATAATAGCCTTTGATCGCGTCATAACCGCTTTCAAAACCAACAGCCTGGGCGTTTGCATCTGCATTTGGATCAATGTCAGGATGGAACTGGCCAAGGAAATCCATCGGCTGGAAGGCCTGTGCATAGTGGTTGGCAAAGTGCGACAACAGGCCAGGTTTTGGTGATGGCAGGTTGAACTGAATGGTCGTGTCATCAATAACAACAACGTCCATCACTTCGCCAGCAACCAGAACATAGTCTTTCGGGAGTTCCCGAACATTGGAATCAGTTGCAAGGTTGTCATACCAGAACTTGACATCCCGAGCCCCGAACGGCGAGCCGTCTGACCATTTGTGGCCTTCGCGCAAGAAGAATGTCAGCTGGGTGAAATCATCGTTCCATTCCCAGCCTTTGGCAATCATCGGAACGATTGTCTGAAGGTCATCGGAATAGCGAACAAGGTTCACGTGGCGAATAGACATGAAATCCGAAGTGCCGGATTCTGTCGCATTCGACAGCGCATCAAGTGTTCCGCCGTAAGAACCGATGGAATCGTACGGAGCCACAACCAGCGGCTCGGATGGAAGGCGATCAGCCAGCGGAGGCAGTGGGCCATTGCCGCGGATACGTGCGTTCAGATCATCAGACGCAGGGTTGGCCGAGAATTCCACTGTACAGTTGCCGAGTGCTTCGAACTCAGCCAATTCGTACTGTTGTGGAAAAGCTCCGGCCTCGAAGCCCATCATGTCGCCGACTGTCACCGCCGGGCAGACAGCAGCAGATGCTGCACTGGCCAGCGCGACAAACGCGACACCTGAATAAAGTAGTACTTTCATTATATTTCCTCTCCGTTATTACTTGCTGCAAGGCGGTTAATCCCCCGAGCATCTTATAAGCTTCGTTTGTTTCGCAGTTGTTTCATTTAGATGAATAAATTGCGAAAACACCGCTTAGTTTATTACCGTCCCTTAATCAGTCACCAATACTTACTAGCGGTTAACCGGAATAAGGTTGGCCAACCTGAACAGGATTGTACATAAGCCCCCGACCTGTCAATAAATTTTCAGTATTGAAAATCCTAAAACCAAACTTTTGTTATATGCAGCAATTGGCATGCATACACGTCAGGGCAGAGGGCGCGAATTCGTCGTGCATGCAATCCCGCAAAATTCCAGTGACCACAGGCGTTTCCCTTCCCGGCAACGCTTTGCATTTTTGCAATCCCGCTTTGCAACTCGAACTGAACGATGGTTCATTTTTTTCTTTACCTGTGAAATAATCTTGCTAAGGTCAGTGGTAATAAAGATGGAATCAATCCATCAGCAAGGCGACCACGAACGCTTTAAAAAACCAACGGGTGTGGATCACCCCACCGGGAGGATGGCAAAGCGATGAATGCGACCGTGATAGATAGCAATCTTGATACGTTTCCAAAGCTATTGGCGCGCAATGCGGTCAAGTTTTCCGACAAGCCAGCTTACCGCGAAAAAGAGTTCGGCATCTGGCAAAGCTGGAACTGGGCGCAAACCAAAGACGAGATCGAATCCTTGGCGCTCGGGTTGCTGGCACTGGGCCTGAACGAGGGGGATCACGTTGCCATTATCGGGCGCAACCGTCCGCATCTATATTGGGCGATGACCGCCGCGCAATGCTGCGGAGCCATCCCCGTTCCACTATATAATGACGCCAACGCCGAAGAAATGGCCTATGTGCTGGAACATTCCGGCGCGCGGTTCGTGATTGTTGAAAATCAGGAGCAGGTTGATAAAGTCATCGAAGTGCAAGAAACCGTTAACGGGATCGAAGAGATTATCTATCTCGATAAACGCGGGATGCGGAAATACGACCACACCCATATGAACGCCTACGAGGATGTGCAGGCAGAGGGTCGCGCCGCGCATCACCGCCTTGAACCCATTATGAAGGAACGCAGTGCCGCCCTGCATATCGATAGCACCTGCGTAATGCTGTATACATCCGGCACAACCGGCCGCCCCAAAGGCGTTGTTCTTTCAAACCGGAATATCATTTCCGCCTCTGCATCGTCTTCCGAGTTTGACAACCTGACCTCTGGCGACAGTGTGTTGGCATACCTGCCAATGGCGTGGGTTGGCGATTTCATCTTTTCCATCGGGCAATGCTTCTGGACAGGTTTCTGCGTTGCATGTCCCGAAAGCCCCGAAACCATGCAAACAGACCTGCGCGAGATCGGCCCAAGCTATTTCTTCGCCCCGCCCCGTTTCTTCGAGGGTATGCTGACAACGGTTATGATCCGCATGGAAGACGCAAGCCCGTTTAAGCAGCGTATGTTCAAGTATTTCATGGACCATGCCAAAAAGGTTGGCCCTGCAATGCTGGACGGCAAGCCTGTTAGCACGGCGGACCGACTTAAGTATTTCCTCGGCGATATCCTGATTTACGGACCGCTAAAGAATATCCTTGGCATGTCTCGCGTGCGCATCGGCTATACGGCGGGCGAGGCGATCGGGCCGGAGATTTTCGAATTCTACCGCTCGCTCGGGATCAACCTCAAACAGCTTTATGGCCAGACGGAGGCCGCCGTTTTCATCACGCAGCAGCCTGATGGCGAAGTGCGGGCCGATACGGTTGGCGTCCCCTCCCCCGGTGTTGAAGTCAGGATCGGCGATAACGGCGAGGTTATGTATCGCTCAGACGCAACCTTCGTCGAGTATTACAAAAACCCCGAAAGCACCGCCGCCACCAAAGACGCGGATGGCTGGGTCGCCACGGGCGATGCGGGTTTCTTCGAGGAAAGCACCGGCCACTTGCGGATCATCGACCGCGCCAAGGACGTTGGAAAAATGTCTGACGGGTCCATGTTCGCCCCCAAATTCGTCGAGAACAAACTGAAGTTTTTCTCCAACATTCTGGAAGTCGTGGTGTTCGGGAATGGGCGCGACAACTGCGTGGCCTTCATCAACATCGACCTGAACGCGGTTGGCAACTGGGCGGAACGCAATAACATCGCTTATGCATCTTACCAGGAACTGGCAGGCCACCCTGACGTTTACGCCACCATCAAATCCCATGTGGAGGAGGTGAACATCTCCGTGGCGCAGGATTCCATGTTGTCAGGTTGCCAAATCCAACGCTTCCTTGTGCTGCACAAAGAACTGGACCCTGACGACGGCGAGATGACCCGCACCCGCAAGGTTCGCCGCAAGGTTGTCGAAGAGAAATACGCCGATCTGATCGAGGCTCTTTACAGCGGGGCCACCGAGATTTCGACCGTAACCGAAGTGACATACGAGGATGGCCGCAAAGGCTCGATCTCGGCTACGATCCAGATTGAAGACGCAAAAACAGTGGCACGGAAGGCAAACGCAGCATGAATGCTACAGCAGAAAGCTATGTAACCGAGGATGGCCGCACAATCGGTGCTCCGGTGATGGAAATGAAAAACATCACCTTGAAGTTCGGCGGTATAACGGCGCTCTCGAACATCTCGTTTGATATTCGCGAAGGCGAGATACGGGCAATCATTGGCCCGAACGGCGCGGGGAAATCCTCCATGCTGAACGTCATCAACGGGTTTTATCACCCGCAGGAAGGCGAAATCTGGTTTCACGGCGAGAAACGCAAACCGATGAAGCCCTACCAGATTGCCCGACAGGGTATCGCGCGGACATTCCAGAACATCGCTTTGTTCAAAGGGATGAGCACGCTTGATAACATCATGACGGGGCGGCTTACCCACATGAAGACCAACCTGTTCTGGCAGGCGATCTGGAAAGGTCCCGCCGAGCGCGAGGAGAGCGAAAACCGTGACATCGTCGAGCACGTGATCGATTTCCTTGAGATTCAGGCGATCCGCAAAACACCCGTTGGCCGCCTGCCCTATGGTTTGCAAAAACGCGTTGAACTTGGCCGCGCGCTAGCCGCACAGCCAAAACTGTTACTGCTGGACGAACCGATGGCCGGCATGAACGTCGAGGAAAAAGAGGACATGTCCCGTTTTATTCTGGACGTGAACGACGAATTCGGCACCACCATCGCCCTGATCGAGCACGACATGGGCGTGGTGATGGATATCTCGGACCGCGTGGTGGTTCTGGATTACGGCAAGAAAATTGGCGATGGTACGCCGGATGAAGTGCGCAACAATCAAGATGTGATCGACGCCTATCTGGGCGTGGCGCATGACTAAGGAGCTTTGAAATGTCACTTACTTTTCTCTATACAATCGAGGTGATCGCGAACGGTCTGATGACCGGCGTGATGTACTCGCTCGTGGCGCTTGGGTTTGTACTTATCTTCAAGGCATCGGGCGTTTTCAACTATGCCCAAGGGGTTATGGCGCTGTTTGCAGCTATGACGCTGGTGGGGCTTCAAAACGGCCAAGTGCCGTTCGCGCATCTTATTAATACCATGTTTGGCACCCATCTGGACAAGTTCCCTTGGCAGGTCCCGACATTCCTCGCGATCCTTATGGCACTGGGTGTGATGATCGGCTTTGCCTTTCTCGTAGAGCGGTACATTCTGAGGCATCTGATCAATCAAGACCCTATCATCCTGTTCATGGCCACCATCGGACTGGCGTATTTCATGGAGGGTTTCGGCGACCTTATGTGGGGCTCCGAGATCAAGAAGCTGGACGTAGGCTTGCCACAGGGCGGCAATGTCTGGCTGGAAAGTGCCACCGAGGGCTGGGCAGAAGGGTTCTACGGCTTCTACATTGATAACCTCGATATGTGGGCGACAGGGATTGCGGTCGCCTTGGTTGCCAGCCTTATTGCCTTCAGCAATTACACCAAAACAGGCCGCGCCCTTCGTGCGGTGGCTGATGACAACCAAGCGGCGTTGTCCGTGGGTATCAGCCTGCGCTCGATCTGGGTGATCGTTTGGTCCCTCGCAGGTTTCGTGGCTTTGGTTGCAGGCATCATGTGGGGCGCTAAATCCGGTGTGCAATTCTCGCTGTCCCTGATCGCACTGAAAGCGTTGCCAGTGTTGATGCTGGGGGGGTTCACCTCCATCCCCGGCGCGATTGTTGGCGGTATGATCATCGGCGTGGGCGAAAAACTGTTTGAATTCTCGATTGGCCCCTACATCGGCGGCGCAACTGAAAACTGGTTTGCCTATGTATTGGCGCTAATATTCCTCGTGTTCAGACCCCAAGGTCTGTTCGGCGAAAAGATCATCGAGAGGGTTTGATTAATGTTTTACCGTGAATCAGGCGACTTCAAGACAACCTACGCCAAGGACACTCAAACGTTCCCGATCAAACTGGACCGGGTGGGCTATTACACGATCCTCGCGATTGCGTTTATTGTTATTCCAGTAATGCTTATGGCCGATATGGGCGGCGGGGCCAGCTACTGGGTCAATGCTATACTTCTGCCGTTCGTGATCTGGTCTATCGCCGCGATCGGCCTGAATATACTCGTCGGATATTGTGGCCAACTTAGCCTTGGCAGTGGCGGATTTATGGCCGTCGGCGCTTATGCGTCTTATAAATTGATGACCTCGTTTCCT
>CAKZNY010000413.1 GCA_937132145.1 uncultured Paracoccaceae bacterium
GATGATGAAGGTGGCAGTGACGGATTCTGCGATGAACAGCCAGCCGACGTACCCGAGGGCGGTTTGGGCGGCGCGTACACCCAAGCCATCAATCAATGAGTAAGCTGCGATCATGGCACCTGTTGCCAGCGCAGTTAGCACGACCAAGGGCGGGGTTGCGCCGCGAAACACGTCGCCAGCCATCATGAATATGCCTGCAGAGGCCAGAAGGATGCCGGCCCATGCGGCGGGGGGCAGGGTCTCGGCTGCGAACACCTGTGCGCCAAGTGCCACCAAAACCGGGGACATACCGCGTGCAATCGGGTAGACTAGGGACAGATCACCGAGGCGGTAGGAATGGTAGAGCAGGAAGTAATATCCGAAGTGGATAACCGTGGAGCCAACGATAAAAGGCCAGCTTTCCGGCGCAGGGACCGGATATATTATAACAAGGATGAAGAGAACGATGGAGATGGCTGTTAGGGTCATTTAGCCGCCCGAATTGGGGGGAGGCCCCGCAGCAAGTGCGGGGCGTCTTTGGAAATCAGTCCCAGGGCAACGAGAATGTTTTGACGTTTGTAAAACTTTTCATCGCCTCTATAACGCCTTCTTTATACCCGTTTCCGCTGTCTTTAATGCCGCCGAAGGGAGACATTTCAATGCGGTATCCGGGGACTTCCCAGATGTTCACGGTCCCTACAACAAGGTTTTTGATATAGGACTGCATACGTCTGAAATCGTTGGTGCAAACGCCGGACGACAGGCCAAAAGCGGTGGAGTTGGAGATTTTCATAACCGCCTCGTCATCGTCAGGCACGCGAATAATCGGGATGATTGGCCCGAATGTTTCCTCCATAACCAGCTCGCTTTCGTGGGGGACGTAATCCACAACGATTGGCGGCAGCAACGCGCCTTGGCGGCCGGGGTTATACAAGATTTTAGCGCCCTGTTTTTCCGCCATATAGACACGGTTTTCGAAAACTTCCGCCGCTTCGGCGTGGATGACCGTGCCAAGGTCGACCGTCGGGTCCATCGGATCGCCGAAAGTCAGCTTTTTGGCGCGCTCAACGACCAGCTCGACGAATTTATCTGCGACGCTTTCCTGACACAGGATGCGTTTCACCGCAGTGCAGCGTTGGCCCGAATTTTTCGTGGCACCCGCAACAGCTAGATCGGCGGCCTTTGCAAGGTCATCGTCTGACAGGTCGTTGCAGATAATCAGCGGGTCATTTCCGCCAAGTTCAAGAACCTGCCGTTTATAGACGGCTTTGGCGGCAATCATTTTACCAACAGGGACGCCGCCAGTGAAGGTCACCAGTTCGATGTGCTCGTTCGTAATCATTTCGTCGCCGATGTCTTGTGGCCAACCGGTCACAACGGAAAGCATTTCTGGTGGCAGGCCTGCCTCGTAAATCGCGTCGGCCAGCCAGATTGCGGTCAGGGGGGTCAGTTCGGTCGGCTTCACCACGATGCAGTTGTTCGTGGCGATGGCGGGCGCGATTTTATGCGAGACCATGTTTAACGGGTGGTTAAACGGTGTGATTGCGGAAATCACCCGCAACGGTTCGCGCATGGTGAAAATCTTCCGCGCTTTGCCGTGCGGGGTTAAATCACACGAGAAAATCTCGCCGTCGTCGTGGATGCACAACTGCCCCGCAAGGGTGTAAACGTCAAACGCACGGCCGCATTCGTAGAGCGCATCGCTGATCGAAATGCCCAGTTCGGCGGTAATGATCGGGGCGAGTTCCTCTTTGCGCTCATCGATGATTTGCGCGACGTTCAGCAAAATTCTCTGCCGCTCGTAACGGGTCAAGGTCGGCTTGTAGTTCGCGCCAATTTCAAACGCTTCGCGTGCGTGTTCAGCCGTGCCGGCGGGAACCGAGCCGATCACTTCGCCGGTATAGGGGTAGCGCACCTCGATACGCGCGACCGTGTCAACTTTGCGGCCTGCAATACGCATGGATTCGTGGCGCATTTCAATGGGGGCTTTGCTCATTATATGGCTCCGGTCAAAGGGCTGCGGCGGTCGTTGCATAGAAGAACGCATCAAAATTTCGCAACTCCGGCGCGTCGCCCAAATCAATAACGCGATTGACGATAAAAGGCACGCGTTGTTCGTGCAGTCCACCGTGGGAGCGAAGCGGCTCGTTCAACGCGGCCAAATCGTGGCGATGCTCCGATGTGCCGATGGTGATGTTTTCACCCGAAGTCAAAACGATATCGCCGATACGGTCCGCAGGCAGCTCGAACCGTTTGACGGCTTCTTCGCGGGTTATAGCCGTCTCGATTCCGTCGATTTCCAGCAGGCGCTTCAGAATATCGGCGCGATCCGTTCCCGCTGGCAGATACGCGGTCGCGAACGACCCGAGCGCGCCGTGGTGAACAACGTAAGGGTCGGTGATTGGCAGGATGACCCGCGCGGCGGCCTCGCCCAGCCATTCATCGAGCGTGTCCTGGATGTAAATAACGCTCGGCGAGCCGTCCGCGTGGTGTTTTGGCTTCATGCCGTGGTCCGCAGTAACGACGATGGCCGCGCCCATTTCATCAAGCTGGCCAAGGTATTTGTCGAACATTTCATAAAAGTCGTTGGCCTGCTTGACGCCCGGTGCGTATTTGTGCTGCACGAAATCCGTCGTGGTCAAATACATCAAATCCGGTTTCCATTCGGCCAGCAGTTTCACGCCCGCAGCGAAAACGAATTCGGACAAGCCTGCCGAGTATACCTCCGGCACGTCCATGCCCAGCCACGCGCTGGCGTTATCAATGCCGTGCTCGGTTATGTTGGCGATATCAGAGCGCTCGGCCGAGAAACACATGGCGCGGTCTTGGTCGAATTCCAGTTCGGCCCCCAGAAGCGCGCGTAATTTGTCTTTGGCGGTGACGATGGCCACTTTGGCGCCCGCGTCATAGAATTTTTTGAAAATCGTCGGGGCGCGCAGGAAACGCACGTCGTTCATCATGACTTCTTTGCCGGTTTCAGGCTCGTACAGGTAGTTACCGCAGATGCCGTGAACCGATGGCGGGCGACCGGTTGCGATTGACAGATTGTTGGGGTTTGTGAACGACGGAATAACGCTGTGGGCGAAACGAACGGTGCCCGTTTCTTTGATGCGCGCAAGGTTTGGCATCAAGCCGGCGCTGATGGCCTCGTCCAGATATGCAGGCTCGCATCCGTCCAGACAGATCGCAATCGCGGTGGTTTTCGGGACGGGGTAGGTACGGCCGTTGGCGACGACCGGGGCTTGAATTGTCATGAATTTTGTTCCTCTGGGCTAATCAGGCGGCGAGCTTGGCTTGTTCAACCAGTGCGATTTCAGGAGGGGCGGCGGTATCGACACCCATCTCGGATAATGTCTCGGCGGCGGCGGTCACGACTTGGCGCATGACGCCTTCGTCCATCTGACCGATGCAACCGATGCGGAAGCTGTCCACGACGGTTAGCTTACCGGGGTAAATTATGAAACCTTTAGATTTCATCGATTCGTAAAACGCATTGAAGCCGAAGTTTTTATGCGCAGGGCAGAAGAATGTGACGATGATCGGCGACATCCAGCGGTCTTTGAGCAGGGTCTCGAAGCCCAGTTCCCGCATGCCTTTTACCACAACATCGCGGTTGTTTGTGTAGCGTGCGCCACGGGCCTCGACCCCGCCTTCAAGCTTGTGGGCGCGGAGGGCCTCGAGGAATGCGACGACCACATGGGTTGGCGGGGTAAACCGCCATTGGCCAGTTTTGTTCATGTGCGCCCACTGCGCGTGTATGTCCAACGACAGCGAATGGCTACGGCCTTTGGCAGCCTCAAGTTCATCCTTGCGGGCGATAATGAAGCCAAAACCGGGGACGCCTTCGATGCATTTATTGGCCGATGAAACCATAGCCACGTAAGGGATTTCGTTGAAGTCGAGGGGCACCGCACCAAAGGCGCTCATGCTGTCCACAAGCAGTTTTCGGCCACAGGCCTTAACTGCGTCCGAGATCTCTTTGATAGGGTTGAGAATGCCGGAAGATGTCTCGCAATGCACAACGACAACGTGGGTGATTGCGGGGTCAGCACTGATGGCTGCGATGACTTCGGGACCGCGCGGTGGCAGGTAATCACCCTTGTCGATGACGGTGTGGGCGCGGTTAAGGTATTCCAGCGTTTGTACGATACGCAGGCCGTAAGTGCCGTTGCTGAGGACCAACCTTGCCGTCTCGTGGCACGAAGGATGCCAGCATGGCTTCGACCGAAAAACTGCCGCTGCCTTGCATGGGGACGCAATCCAGAACGCCTTGGGTGTCGCCTGTCAGGGCCAAAAGGCCTTCCCGCATTTCGGCTGTCAGGGCGCGAAACTCGCTGTCCCAGCTGCCCCAATCCCGAAGCATCGCTTCTTTGGTTCTGGCGGAGGTCGTCAGAGGACCGGGGGTCAGAAGGTACGGTTCGCCCATTTTGGGGGCCATAATCGCGTTGGACATCTCACGTTCCTTTGCACCAGAATTAAGTGTACCTTTAGTCTAGACAAAGTATTTGTAAAATCGTTAATTCGTATCATACCATCGATTTAACTTATAGGTAAATTCATGCGCTATGTTCAGCTTCGGGCTTTTCACAATGTCGCAATCCACGGCGGGTTTTCCCGCGCAGCAGAGGCGCTGTTTTTAACGCAGCCGGCGATCTCGGACCAGATACGCAAGCTTGAGGAGCAATACGATGTGCTGCTGTTCAACCGTCACAAAAAGCAAGTCAAACTGACAACCGCAGGCGAGGCGTTGCTGGAGATCACCAACCGTCTTTTCGAGGTTGAGCGCCAAGCGCAAGATTTGTTATCGGAAACCAGCAGCCTTAGCTCGGGGGTTTTGCGGATCATCGCGGATTCGGCGCACCACGTTAATCCGATTTTGGGGCGGTTCCGCGCCAAATATCCCCGCATCAAGGTTTCCATGCGCTCGGCCAATACCGAAGGTGTGATCAATGCGCTTTACGCTTATGAGGCGGATGTGGGGGTGCTGGGCGAGGTTCCACAAAACGCCGAAATCAACGTGCAAATCCTTGGTACATCCGAGATTGTTGCCTTCGCCGCCAAAACCTTCACGCGGGACAGTCGCGATAGATTGAGCTTTGACGATCTGACCCACCTGCCGCTGGTTTTCCGCGAGCGTGGCTCTAAAACGCGGCAAAAGTTGCAGGTGGCGGCGAAGAAGGCAGGGGCGCCGCTTGCGGCCATGATCGTGGTGGAAGGGCGCGAAGCCGTGCGCGAGATTGTGGCTTCGGGGGCGGCCATAGGGTTTGTTTCAGCCGCAGAATACGGCCATGATGACCGCTTCCGTTTGATCCAGCTAGAAGGCCCCGCGATTGAGATGGACGAGGCCTTGATTTGCCTGCGCGAACGCAGCCGAGGTAAACTGGTGGCGGCGTTTATGGAGCTTGCCGCAGAAATAACGGATTAATCGTCGTCGTCATCATCGTCATTGTTGTCGTCACCATCGTGGCTGTGCTCCGGTCCCATTGTTCCAATCAGTCGGGTTTGCAAAAGCTGGCCACTTTTGAACAAGATCGGATAAGCAACCGAGGCGAACAGCGAGTTCAACTCTTTCAGGTTTCGCAGGGTCTCCAGATGGATGTTGCTGCTGTCAAAACTGATTTCCCCGCCTTCACGCAAACGTTTTAGATGTTGTTTGCGGCTTCTACGCTCCATCGCGGCCATTTCGGTTTTCTCTTCGATCAGGGTCCGCGCGGCCTCGAGATCGTCGGAAATCAACACGCTGAACGCCAGCTTGATGTTGCAAATAACCCGCTCGTGCAGGGTTACGAGTTCATTCCAGCCTTGCTTGGAAAACTCCAGATTTTTGAGGTTTTTGGATTCAGCCAGCACCAGTAAACGCTTGGCAACGATGTCTCCGGCGTTTTCCAGATTGATCGAAAACTCGGCCAGATCACGCGCGCGTTTGGCATCGGCTTTAGTCAGATCGCCGCGTTGCAGTTCGGCTACATAGCGGCGAATGTCGGAGAAGGTGGAATTCACTTCAAGATCCATTTTGCGGACTTTTTCCATCCGCTCCTTGTCGAAATTTTTGTAAAGCTCCATAACCGGATGCACCATAACCTCTACGATCTGGCCCATGCGCAGCACCTCGCGGGTGACGCCGGAAAGGGCCAGTTTAGGGGAGTTCAGGACGCTGCGGTCAAGGGCGCTCATCGGTTTGTAGATGTCGGTTTTGCCATTTTCCGATGGTTCCGGCATCAGCAAAGCCAGTGGTTTTTCCATAAGCTTTGTGAACGGCAGGCCAATAACCAGTAATAAAAAATTGAACGACAAATGGACGTTTACCAAATATTGCCCCGGACCGAAGCTGTCGAAAATCGACAAAACAGGTGTCAGGTTTACGAGAAACAGTGCCATAACGGCGGCCGTTCCGCGCAGCATGAAGTTGCCAACCGGAATGCGACGGGAAAACTCGCTCATACCGCGGGACAACCATACCGGCAAAATAGCACCGCCAAGGTTGGCGCCCAACACCAGGGAGACGCCGGCCTCGACCGGTAAAACCTGCAGGATGACGAGGGTCACAAACAGCAGAATCGCCGCGACGCTGGAGTGCATAATGAAAGCCAAAGCCGCGCCAATCAGGAACGAGGTGATGTACTCGGACCCAAGGTAGCTAGCCATGGCGGGCAGCATTTCGCTCTCGCGGATTGGCTCGCTGGCGGCCCCGATCATTTGCAAGGATACAAGAATAAACCCAATGCCCAGCAGGATTCGGCCGGCTTGGCGCAGGCTGCGTTTTTCGGTTTTCAGGAACAACCAGCCACCGATGGCCAGCAGGAAGGGCACCATCCAGTCCAGATCAAACGACAAGATTTGAATGACCAGCGCCGAGCCAAGGTCTGCCCCCAGTACAATCGCCAAACCGCTAGCTATCGTGAGGAATCCACCAGCGGCAAACCCCGTTGCCAGCAAGGCCGTCGCGGTGGAACTTTGCAGAACGATCGCTAGCAACATCCCTATGAAGGCAGTCTGGATCCGGTTGCGTTTCTCATTGGTCATCATGCGTTTGAACGACGGCCCCATGGCCCGCTCAATGCCGGTTTGCACCATACGCACGGCGAACAGCAGCAACATGGTTGCGCCCGCAAGATTCAGGAAAAAGGTAAGAACGCTCATGCGGCACCTCCAACGGTTTCAATGAGTTGCGCTAGTAGTTCGGGCGTTGCAGCACTTAGCACGCGCCCGTCGGAATGTATGGTTAACGGGTTGCCCTGCCAGTCGGTCATAAGACCACCGGCAGCCTCGATCAATGCGACGATGGGCAGGTAGTCGTAGGGTTGCAGGTTGCAATCAACCACCGCATCAATGTACCCCGCCGCGACCAGTGCATGGGGATAACAATCATAGGACATTCGGCGGTTCTTGCCAGCCTTCAGCAGCTTGGCGAATACGTCCGGGTATTGTGACACCATCGTTTCGGTCTCGTTAATGTACAGCGTGGCAGCGGCCAAATCGGTTTGCGAGGAAACCGTAATCGGCAGCCCGTTCATACGCGCCCCAACGCCCGCCTGTCCGATGTAAACCTCGTTCAGGGCCGGCATTGCGACGATGCCAAGTACAGGCTTGCCTTGATCAACCAGCCCAAGCAACATTCCAAACAGCGGCATGCCCGATATGAACGAGCGCGTGCCGTCAATAGGATCAACCACCCAGAAGGTTTCCGCATCAAGGTTTTCGCCGCCAAACTCCTCACCCAGAATTCCGAAATCAGGGTAAGCGGCGGATAGGGACTTACGGATTTGGGCCTCGACATTTTTGTCAGCCACAGTGACGGGACTTTCGTCGCTCTTTGTTTCGACCTCCAGCAACTGGCGGAAATAGGACATCGCGGTCGTGGATGCCTCATTCACGGTTTTCAACGCGAGGTCAGCAACCTGTTGATGCGTATCTTGAAAGTTCATTTGCTGCCCTTGTCTTTTATTGCGCCCTCTTGGGTCGCGACGATTATCTTCATTCCTGCGGCCTTTGCGGCGGTTTTGAACTTGGCGGGGGGCGGGATATCCGTCACGAAAACATCGATGGTTGCGGTGTCCGCGAAAACGATCGGCCCATTTTGTCCGATTTTGCTTTGATCCGCGACGACGATGCTGGCGTTGGCCTGAGCCACATAAGCCCGCGCGAATTCGGCTTCGGACAGGTCTGTTGACATGAAACCATTATCCGAATTCACCGCCGCCGCTGCCAGAATTGCGTAATCGGGATTGAAACCTTTGATAAATTCCATCGCACCGGCGCTATAGCTGCCGCCATCGGTTTCGCGCAGCTCGCCGCCGGCAAAAAATACACGGTTGTGGTTGTGGGAGGACAGGCGTTCCGCGACTTTGATGGAATTTGTCACCACGAACAGGTTTTTGCGTATCCGCAGCGCATCGGCGATAAACGTGGTGGTGGAGGCGTTGTCGATGAACATCGAAGCCCCATCCTCGATCAACCCCACAACGCATTTCGCCATCGCGCGTTTGGCCGTGCGGTTAACTTCCATACGTTCGCCAAACGTGGGTTCCTCGTTACGATTGGCCAGCAGAACACCGCCGTGAACCTTGATGACCACGCCCTCTTTTGCAAGATGTTTGATGATCCGCCGGACGGTTTCTTCGGACACATTCAACAGACCGGCAAGTTCGGCCGTGCGGCACGAGCCACCGTTTTCACGCAGAACTTCAAGCAGTTCATGCGCACGGTGGGACGAATATATTTCAGTAACGTTGCTCAATGTATGCCTGTTTTTTGCGTTCGTGGAAACCACAGTTTCCGGCCTATGTCGAGGGGTTTTGAGGGATAATGTGGTTTTATTTGGTAAATATATCGTTAACAGCGCGAATTCAGGCGAAATCCGGCAGATAGATCGAATTTTAAGTAGGTATTTCTTGCGCGCAGAAACTTATATGATAAGTATTGGACAGCGGAATATCCTGGCAGAAGCCGGATCGGGTATCGCCTCCCGCAATTTCTCATTTTTCGAATTCTAACGTCACGGCTTTGCTAGTGCGAGCATGAAGGGACGCCTTCATGATGGGGAGTCGGAGGGCCTCTGTGGGGGAGGCTCTCCTGACTAAAACATGACCCGTACCATGCACAAGGTGATGGGTGGGAAGCCAAGAAGTATGCCGACACGGATGATGTCGGACAACACAAACGGCGCGACTCCGCGATAGGTTTGAGTGATCGGAATTTCCGGCGCGATAGAATGGATGATGAACAGGTTCATGCCAACGGGCGGGGTTATCAGGCCCACCTCGACGACGGTCAAGGCGATGATACCAAACCAGATCGCGATCTCCTCGGGGGGTAGGCCAAAGTCTAGTCCCATGATGATCGGGAAGAAAATCGGGATGGTCAGCAGGATCATTGAAAGGGAATCCATGACGCAACCAAAGATCAGGTAAAGGACCAGCATCGAAACCATCACCATCATCGGCGCGAACCCCTGTGCACCAACCCAAGCCGCCAACTCTTGCGGGGTTTGGGTGAACGCGAGGAAGGAATTAAACAATTGTGCACCAAATACGATGAAGAAGATCATGGCGGTTGAAGATGCAGTGGACAGGATGGAATCTAGGAACCCACGACGATCCAGCCCGCCGGATAGCACACCGTAAAGCCCTGTGCCGATTGCACCAACTGCCGCCCCTTCGGTCGGGGTGAAAATACCGGCGTAGATGCCACCGATAACGGCGATGAATATCACGGCAACGGGCCAGATTTTGACGAGGTTTTTGAAGCGTTCCTTCATGGGAACGCGTGGTGCACGGGTGGCGCTGTCGGGTTTGATCCGGACATAGATCATAACGGTCAGCATATAGCCAAGGGCGGCCATAACACCCGGTATCATGGCCGCCATGAACATCTTAACGATGTTTTGCTCCGCGATGATGGCGTAAATTACGAGGATGATCGAAGGGGGAATAAGTATCCCCAAGGTTCCGCCTGCGGCCAGAACGCCCGTCGATAGCGCATCGGAAAATCCGTGGCGTCGCAGCTCGGGCAAGGCGACTTGGCCCATGGTGGACGCGGTGGCAAGGGATGATCCGCACACTGCGCCAAACCCTGCACATGATCCGACGGCGGCGATGGCCATGCCGCCTTTATAGTGCCCGAACCAGTCGGCAGCGGCGCGAAAAAGGTCGCGCGACATGCCGGATTTCGTCGCGAAATGCCCCATCAACAAGAAGAGCGGCACGATAGAAAGCGAGTAGCTAGAGAACGTGTCATACGTCAGGGATTTCAACTGTGCCAGCACGGCGTTGGGCGAACCCAATACGATCCACGTGCCGGTGAATCCCGTGATAGCCATGGAGACGCCAATCGGGATACGCAGGAAAATGGCCACCAGCATAACCACAAATGCGATAACCGAGAGTTCTAGGCCTGTCATGCTATCGCGCCTTCTTGACCACGGATCGTCCAGTTAACGGCGCGCCAGACCGTATAAATGCACACAACGGCAAAGAACGCCGCGCCGACCATCGACAGGGCATATCCGTACCAGACGGGCATGCGCAGGATGAATGTTGTCTCGGTGTAATAGGGTTTGTCGCCCAGCATCAGCAGGGCGCGCAATGTGTCGGAACCCATCGGTAAACGCTCGCCCAACCCCAGCCACATACGCCATGCAATCACGCTTGCGGCGATGGCCGTGTCACCGGCAATCCCGAAACCCGCCCGCAGGCGTGGCGGGAAGGTGTCTACCAACACGTCCACGGTGACTTGTCCGCGATTGATCTGGCTCCATGGCAGAAAGCTGAACACGGCGACGGCGCAGGTTAGTTCCACCAGCTCAAAATCGCCCGGAACAGGGCCGAAACCTGCCCATATCATGGCCCTTCCTGCGATGGATATGATGGTCATAATCGCGGCGGCGGTCAGCATAAAGCCTCCGAAATACGCCAGCCATTTGGCCGCGACTTTCAGTATGCACCCTAGTCTGGCCTCGGCCAGCGGTGCGATGCCTTGCCGTAAATTGCGCAACCATAGTCCCCCTTTGCGCGTGTTATGACGGGTTGGAAGGCGGAATGATAGATGGCCGATTGTTCAAGCCGTCAATATCCATTCCGGCGGTTTTCTTGTATGCAGCCGCAGTATTTTCCAGCTCGACTTTCGTTAGAACATCTTCGATCCGAGCAAAACCGTCAGGGGCGCGTTTTGCCACCAGATCGAGAACCTTGTCCGGCCCGTCGCCCCGATTGGCCAGCACGATGGCCGCCGTGGCAGGGCGGCGCTGCGTATCGTAGGCTTGCAAAGCGGCGGCGGTTACGCCCATGGTCTGGAATTTGCGCGCCAGAACACGGGCGTCCAGAATGGCCTGCGTGGCCCCGTTGGAACCGACGGGATACATGGGGTGCGCGGCATCGCCCAGCAGGGTCATATTTCCATGACTCCAACGGGGCAAGGGGTCGCGGTCGATCATCGGGAACTCGAATATATGTTCGGCGTTGCGGATCGTTTCGGGAACATCCAGCCAATCAAACGATCAGTCCTTGAACTGCGGAAGAAAATCATCGAGTGCGCCGGGGGTTCCAGTCTTCGCGCGACCACATATATTCCGGCGGGAATTTCAAATCGCAAATCCAGTTGATAACGGACCCGTTGGGCATGTCGGCGATGGGGTAGCAAACGAATTTACGCTTCTTTTCCCCAATCATCGCCATTGAGCGCCCCGTCAGGAATTTCGGTCCCTTTGTGACACCACGCCACATGACGATACCGCCCCAGATTGGCGGCCCTTCGTCGGGATAAAGGCGGGCGCGGGTTTTGGAGTGCAGGCCGTCGGCTGAAACGAAAACGCTGCCCGTTTCGTGCGTTTCAACGCCAGCAGGGTCGGTTATGACAATCTCGACGCCCTTGGGGCTGTCGGCCCAATCGGTAACCTCGGCCCCTGTCTGGATGGCATCTTTGCCCAAGCGTTCCCGCACAGCTTTCAGCAATAGCATCTGCAAATGCCCGCGATGGATCGAGAATTGCGGCCACCTGTAGCCGGCCTTCATCCCACGCGGTTCAGACCAGATTTGCCCACCTTGGGCGGAGGCGTAGACGACCTCGGCTGTTCGCAGCGCGATTTTGTCGAGGGCTTCCAGCAGGCCCAATTCGGACAGTTCTCGCACCGCAGAGGGTTGCAGATTGATGCCAACACCGAGGGGTTCGAGGCGTGCCACCGCCTCAAATATCCGACAACGAACGCCAATTTGATGCAGACTAAGCGCAAGGGTCAGGCCGCCGATACCCGCACCGCTGATTAGAGCACCCCTCTTCGTTTGATGAAACCGACGGTGTTAGCCGTGGGTTGGCCAGTGGTGATGCAGCTCGTCGATAACAAATGTATGGGCATGACGAAAGCCATCGGTCCGCGGGTTCGCGTTCTGCAAGTGTGGGTGATCCGATGGCAAGTCGGTGTGTGTGTGCATAAGGCTGCCAGCGCTCTGGTGTGGCCAAAATTTGAAACTTAACGCAATCGCGCCGCTTGCAATCAGGCCTAGTACGAGGAAGGCCGCCGGGATGCCGAATTCGGCGCCGATCCATCCGGCGAGCGGGTAGGTTATCAGCCAGCAGACGTGGGACAGGGCGAATTGGGCGGCGAAAAGGGCGGGGCGTTCGGCCGTATGAGACGAGCGGCGCAGCAGGCGGCCAGCGGGGGTGAGGATCGAGGAATATCCAAGGCCCGCAATTACCCAGAGAGCGAGAAAGACGTTGAAGTTTGGCAAGGTGGTGAACAGGGCAGCACCTGCGAACATCGTGGCCGTCAGCAGGATTGCGCCACCAATCATGGGGATGCGGTCTCCGGTTCTGTCAAGCAGGCGCGGCAACGCAAGGGCTGCAATCATGGAACCTGCACCAAAGGC
>CAKZNY010000414.1 GCA_937132145.1 uncultured Paracoccaceae bacterium
CTAGAAAAAGTCCCGGTGCGTGAAGACAATATGACGGCCTACGAGATGATGCTCTCGGAAAGTCAGGAACGCATGTTGATGGTGCTTAATCCGGATAAGGAAGACGTTGCCAAGGCGGTGTTCGACAAGTGGGACCTCGATTTCGCGATTGTGGGCGAGACGATTGCCGAAGACAGGTTCCTTATCCGTCTTAACGGCGAAATAATGGCCGATCTGCCGCTTAAAGCGCTGTCGGGCGAGGCACCGGAATACGACCGTCCGTGGGTGGAAACACCGGCCGCGGCGAAACTTGCCAAGCTCCCCGAAGTGGATGTTACCAAGGCTTTTCTGGCTATCATGGGGTCGGCGAACTACTCCTCCCGCGCGTGGGTGTGGCAGCAGTATGACCATATGGTTGGCGCGGATACGGTTGTGCGCCCTGGCTCGGATGCGGGGGTTGTGCGGGTGCATGGCACGCCCAAAGCGCTAGCGTTTACCTCCGATGTGACCCCGCGATATTGCATGGCCAACCCGTATGAGGGCGGCAAGCAGGCCGTCGCCGAGGCCTATCGCAACCTGTGTGCAACGGGTGCGACACCTTTGGCGACGACGGATAATTTGAATTTTGGCAACCCTGAAAAACCTGAAATCATGGGCCAGTTTGTGGGCTGCATCAAGGGCATCGCCGAGGCGGTTTTGGCGTTCGATATGCCCATCGTTTCAGGCAATGTCAGCCTTTATAACGAAACCGACGGGTCAGCGATTTTACCAACGCCAACCATCGGGGCCGTCGGGATCATGCAATCGCTGGACGAGCTGATCCGCATCGCGCCCAATGATGGTGACGCGCTGATCCTGATCGGGGAAACGCAAGGCCATCTGGGCCAATCAGCGTTGCTGGTCGAAGTGTTTGGCCGCGAAGACGGTGATGCGCCGCACGTTGATCTGGTCGCCGAACGTAAAGCTGGCGATGCGCTGCGGGCAGCCAAAGCAGCGGGGCTGGTTAGTGCCGCGCATGATCTTAGCGACGGTGGTTTGGCCATTGCGGCGGCGGATATGGCACTGGCTGCCGATCTTGGCGTCACGCTGACTGGCGAAGGTGCCGGCTGGTTCTTTGGCGAGGATCAGGCGCGCTATCTGGTTGCTTGCACTGCGGCGAAAGCGGATGCGCTGGTTGCACTATTTGCGGAAAACGGTGTTCCGGCGGCTAAAATAGGCTCGGTTGGTGGTGATGCATTGACGCTTGGCGCAGATATTATCCCGCTTAAATCTATTCGGGAAGTTTTCGATACGGGCTTGATAAAAGTCGTCGTCTAAAGTTTTTGTAAACTTTTCCGTATTACCTTTTGTGCGTCGCGACACTTCGCGGCGAAAGGAGGTGATGTATGTGAATCCAAATAATTACAGACTTCTGGTCGTGATTCTGATGGCTTTTGGCTTGATGGTTGCGATCATAAGGCTCTATCTCGGACAATAGTCCAATAAAGCCGAGGCCCGCAGTTACAGCTGCGGGCCTCACTTTAAGGTGATTTCTGTGAAACCAACTACAGACTTCCCTCGTTATACACCCGAACCTCTAACAAATCAATAACGTCGCACCCCTTGCGTCTGTCCCGTGGCAGGCTTAAATTCAGGCCAACAATAAACGGGAGATTGCGCATATGGCTATTGAAGCACACACTATCGAGGCCCTCATCCAAGAGGCATTTCCAACCGCCAAGGTCGAGATCGAGGATCTGGCAGGTGATGGCAACCATTATGCCGCGACGGTTATCGCCAGCGAATTCAAAGGGTTGAACCGCGTAAAGCAACACCAGTTGGTCTATGCTGCCCTCAAGGGTAAAATGGACGGAGCGCACGGCGAACTGCATGCGCTGGCGTTAACAACGAAAGCCCCTGTATAAGTGGAAATCTGGAAGCTCATAGTTCTCGGTGTTGTGGGATTGCTGATCGCAGCGGTTCTGATCGAGTCTTGGCTTAAACGAGATAAAGCGCCGGCAACGCTGGCGAGCACACTGGGCAAGGAAAGTAGCGATGGGCAAGACAGTAAACCGCCCTTGGGAATGGAAGCAATCGACATGGATGTGGTGCGGATGGCCGAGAGGCTAAACACCAATCTAGAGCGAAAAAACACGATATATCGAAAGTAAATCAAGGATAAAAGACAATGACAAACGCAGCAGACACAATCAAAACTGACATCACAGACAACAGTGTTGTTTTGTATATGAAAGGCACTCCGCAATCTCCACAGTGCGGATTTTCCAGCAAGGTTGCCGGAATCCTGAACTATATGGACATCGAGTTCAAAGGCGTTGACGTGCTAGCCGATGAAGGCATTCGCCAAGGCATTAAGGAATTTTCGGATTGGCCGACCATCCCGCAGCTTTACGTCGCAGGCGAGTTCGTTGGCGGGTGTGACATCATCGTCGAGATGACAATTTCCGGCGAGCTGGACACATTGCTGGCCGACAACGACATCACTTTCAACAAAGAAGCTGCCGACAAAATCCGCGAAGCTAACGGTTAAGCTTTTCTAAACGTATGTATCAAGCCCTGCCCTTCGCGGCGGGGCTTTTTATTTGGCCTCGACCTCGTTGGCCAGTTCTTCGACCCGTAAAACCGCATCCTCGTAGGAACGCAGCAAGACGTCCTCGTTCGGGAAGGCTTTGGGCGCAACGGAGGCTAATGCGGATGTCCGCACTTCGGCCGCGCGAAGCTGGCCTTCCAGATCTTTAATTCGATCAGTCGAGGCGCGGGTTTCCCATTCCAGTTCTTTGATTTTGTCGGCCAGCATAAGGCCCGACATCAATAGCATCCGTGCCTCGGGAACGCGGCCAATCTGGGCCTGAAGGGTTTCGGCCTCGGCACTCAGCAGCTTGGCGGCAGCCTCCAGATGCGGTTCTTCGCCCTCGTTACAGGCCAGCGCGAAATTTCTGTTGCCGATGGTTATGTTAACTTCAGGCATTGGCATTCCCTTCCATCAACGGGTTCAACTGTTCGATTAATTTGTTAACCTCTGCCAGATCACTCTCTCGCTGGGCCCGCAGTTCGTTCAACTGGGTTCGCAATTTCGCGTTAACTTCTTGTTCAGCAACCAGCGCGCCATTTTGGGTATCCCGGGCACTTAATGCCGCCGATATCCGGTCTGTCGCTGATTTAAGACGATCTTCCAAAGTCTTCAATTCGTTCATTTCTGTTCTTCCCGCGCGGATCAGTTTGCCTGCGAATCGCATTTCGATATCGATTGGTGGACTATAACCACATTTCGCGCGTTTTACCGCTCTTTTGACATGCCTGCATGCTTGACCCGCTTGGCGGGGCTGATATCAACACGGGGAACCTATTTTCAAAGGATATCGCCGTGAACATTGTAGACCTCCGCAAACAGCACCCCGAGCATTGGAACAAAGCCGCCGCGTTGCGGATGCTGGCAATTGATGCCGTACAGGCCGCGAAATCCGGTCATCCGGGAATGCCGATGGGTATGGCCGATGTCGCAACGGTTCTGTTTGAGAAGCACATGAAGTTTGATGCCTCGGCACCACGTTGGCCGGATCGGGACCGCTTTGTGCTGTCGGCAGGGCATGGATCGATGTTGCTTTACGGGCTGCTGCACCTGACAGGGTACAAGGATATGACGATAGAAGAGATCGCCAATTTCCGCCAGATGGGCGCGAAAACGGCGGGGCATCCGGAATATGGCCATGCCGAGGGGATTGAATGTACCACCGGTCCTTTGGGCCAAGGGCTCGGGACGGCGGTTGGCATGGCGATGGCCGAACAATCCATGGCGGCGCGCTATGGCAAAAAGATCGTTGACCACTACACATACGTGATTGCAGGCGATGGTTGCCTGATGGAGGGGATCAGCCACGAGGCCATCGGTCTGGCTGGCAAACAGCGGCTTGGCAAACTTATTGTGCTTTGGGATGACAACGGAATTTCCATTGATGGCAAGGTAGAGCTTTCCGACATAACCGACCAGATGAACCGCTTTGCGGCGTCGGGTTGGTCTGTATTTGCCTGTGACGGGCATGATCCGGATGCAATCGACAAGGCGATCACGCAGGCCAAACAAAGCCCGCGGCCTTCGCTTATTGCGTGTAAAACCCATATCGGTTTTGGATCACCGGCCAAGCAGGACACGGCGGGGGCGCATGGTGCGCCGCTTGGGGATGCGGAAATCGCGCTGGTTCGCAAGGCCTATGGCTGGAAAAGCGGCCCGTTCAAAATCCCGAAAGACATTAAAGCGGCATGGGAAGCCATCGGGGCACGCGGCGCGGCGGATCATGCGGCATGGGCCGAGCGCAAGGCCTCGATTTCCGAACGTAAACAGGACGAGTTTGACCGCGTTGTGGCAAATGTTGCCCCCAAACGTCTGGGTTCTGTGGTCAGGGCGTTGAAAAAGCAGATCACGGCGGAATTGCCGAAAATGGCGACCCGTAAATCCAGCGAAATGACTTTGGCGGCGATCAATCCGGTGATGCAGGAAACGATCGGTGGCTCGGCTGATTTGACGGGGTCCAATAATACGATAACGGCTGATATGGGCATGTTCGATGCGGATAATCGTGGCGGGCGTTACGTTTATTATGGCATTCGCGAGCATGGTATGGCGGCGGCCATGAACGGCATGGCCCTTCATGGCGGTTGCGCCCCTTACGGCGGGACGTTCATGGTGTTTTCCGATTACGCCAAGGGTGCTATGCGTTTGTCGGCGCTGATGGGGGTTCGGGTGGTTTACGTTTTGACCCACGATTCCATTGGCTTGGGCGAAGACGGCCCGACGCACCAACCAATCGAGCATCTGGCGATGATGCGCGCCATGCCAAACATTAACGTCTTTCGTCCGGCTGATACGGTTGAAACGGCAGAGGCCTGGGAATTGGCATTGTCGTCCGAAAACACGCCTTCAGTGCTGGCATTGACCCGCCAAGGCTTGTCGACGGTTCGCACCAAGCACACCAACAAGAACCTGACCGCGCAGGGGGCGTATGTTCTGAAGGACGCGGAAAACAAACGTCAGGCGATTTTGCTGGCGACGGGTTCCGAAGTGGAAATCGCGCTTGCTGCGCAGGAAATTCTGGAGGGTAAGGGCATCGGCACGCGCGTGGTCTCCATGCCATGTTGGGAGCTGTTCGAGGCGCAGGACGAGAAGTATCGCAAGCGTGTCCTACCTGCGGGCGCGGTGCGCGTCGGGATCGAGGCGGCGGCGCGCTTCGGCTGGGACAAATGGTTAACGGGCGAGCGTGGCAATTCGAAAAAGGCCGATTTCGTTGGCATGGAAGGGTTCGGCGCCTCCGCCCCGATCGCCGATCTTTATGCGCATTTTGGCATCACAGCCGAAAACGTCGTTGCCAAAGTCGAAGCGCTGTTGGCTTAATTCACCATAGCCGCAAACAAGGCTGGTCCGTTCCCATAAAACGGGCCAGTATGCACCATGGATAACAAAACAGCCTTCTGGTTTGCCTTGATCATCGTCTGCGTAATTGCGGCCGATATTTTCTATTTTGAATGGGGGATTCTGGTTTTTCTTGGCAAACAAGTCGCCCGCGCCAGCAGCTGGCTGGCCTTCTGGCACAAGTTTTAACCCCTCAAACGGCACTGAGTCTTTCCGGCAACACCCCGCCTACAATGCAATGTTTTCCACTTTAGGGATTCCCTTTGCGAATCACTTGTGGCATGATTCGGTTAGATGCGTAGCAAGCGCACAATCAAAGCAGGGAACAATGGAACAGCTATCACTCAAAAACGGTTTTACCGGCATTCTGGCCTCGCTCGGAATAATTGCCGGTGTCGCGTTTTTTACATTCGCCGCCCTGCAAGGCGAATACGGCATGTTCCGCATGTTTCAGGTCCAAGCGCAAGAAAGCCGCCTGTTGGCAGAGCTTGAGGTTTTAGCCGACAACCACAAAAAGCTTAAAAACCGCACGCGGCGTTTGTCGAATGAGTACCTCGACCTTGATCTTCTGGACGAGCAGGCCCGTAAGGTTTTGGGGCTGGCGCGCGGCGACGAAATCGTTATCCGCTAGGGTTTTCCACTTTATAATGCACGTAAATCTCCATTGCTAAAAATGGGGCTGTTTTTTTGTGTTTCGCTGGGATATAATGTAGTTCAATATTAAACTACCTTCATCCTGAGTGGGAGAATATACATGGCAGCCAAGAAGCCAAACGTCTCGAAAAAAGAGCTTTTGCACTATTATCGCGAAATGCTGATGATCCGTAGATTCGAGGAAAAGGCCGGCCAATTATATGGCATGGGCCTGATCGGCGGCTTCTGCCACCTATATATCGGACAGGAAGCAATCGTTGTCGGCCTTGAGGCGGGCACAAAAGAGGGCGACCAGCGCGTGACCTCGTACCGCGATCACGGCCATATGCTGGCCTGCGGCATGGACCCCAAAGGCGTTATGGCCGAGCTGACTGGCCGCAAAGACGGATATTCCGGCGGCAAGGGCGGCTCCATGCATATGTTCTCCAAGGAGAAGAATTTCTATGGTGGCAACGGCATTGTGGCCGCACAGGTTCCGATTGGCGCGGGCTTGGCGTTTGCCAACAAGTATCGCGGCAATGACAACGTAAGCTTTGCGTATTTCGGTGATGGTGCATCGAATCAGGGGCAGGTTTACGAGACATTCAACATGGCCTCGCTTTGGCAGTTACCGGTCGTGTTTGTGATTGAAAACAACCATTATGCCATGGGTACCAGCCAGGAACGCTCGTCTTCCACCCCTGCGATCCACACACGCGGCGTGGCGTTTGGCATTCCGGGCGAGGAAGTTGACGGCATGGATGTGCTGGCCGTAAGGGCGGCTGGTGCTAAGGCCACCGCGCATTGTCGGGCTGGCAAAGGGCCGTATATCCTTGAGATGAACACCTATCGCTATCGCGGGCATTCCATGTCTGATCCGGCGAAATATCGCACCCGCGAAGAGGTCCAGAAGATCAAAGAAGAACGCGACCCGATCGACCACGTCCGCGAGATGCTGCTTACGGGTGGCCATGCCGATGAAGATACGCTGAAAGCCATCGACAAAGAAATCAAAGCGGTGGTTTCCGAGGCCGCCCAGTTTGCCACCGACAGCCCAGAGCCGGATCTTTCCGAGCTTTGGACAGATATATACGTGTGAGGAATTAACAAAATGGCAATTCAAATTCTAATGCCCGCGCTGTCGCCAACTATGGAAGAAGGCACGCTGGCCAAATGGCTGGTTTCCGTCGGCGACACTGTATCCTCTGGCGATATTCTGGCCGAGATCGAAACCGACAAAGCAACGATGGAATTCGAAGCGGTCGAGGAAGGTGTGATCGGGCAACTGGTGGTTCCTGAAGGGACAGAGGGCGTAAAGGTTAACGCCGTGATCGCGGTTCTGCTTGAAGATGGCGAAGATGCGTCGGCGATTGAAGTGACGGCTCCGGTGGTGGAAACGCCGACAAAAGCCCCTGCCCCAATTCCGGCGGTTGCCGCCCCCCCCGTCGCCGTGGTTATTCCGGTTGAGGATGACCTGCCCGAAGGCACAACGTTCAAATCCATGACCGTGCGCGAGGCGTTGCGCGAAGCGATGTCCGAAGAAATGCGCGCCAACGAAAACGTATTCCTGATGGGCGAAGAAGTTGCCGAATATCAGGGCGCGTATAAAATTTCCCAAGGTATGCTGGACGAATTCGGCGCGAAACGCGTGATCGACACACCGATTACCGAGCATGGTTTTACCGGCCTCGCCGTTGGTGCCGCTTTTGCCGGTCTGAACCCGATTGTCGAATTCATGACCTTCAACTTCGCCCTGCAAGCGATGGATCACATCATCAACTCGGCCGCCAAGACATTGTATATGTCCGGCGGCCAGCTGAACTGCCCTATCGTTTTTCGCGGTGCAAATGGGGCGGCAGCAAGGGTTGCAGCGCAGCACAGCCATGATTTCTCGGCGTGGTATGCACAAATTCCGGGGCTTAAAGTTTTGTCCCCTTACTCTGCCGCAGATGCCAAGGGCCTGTTGAAATCCGCTATTCGCGACCAGAACCCCGTGGTGTTCCTCGAAAACGAGATGCTTTACGGCCGCAGTTTCGATGTGCCCGAGATCGACGATTATACCGTCCCCATCGGCAAGGCCAAAATCTGGCGCGAAGGCACGGATGTGACCATCGTCAGTTTCAGCATCGGTATGCAATATGCGCTTGAGGCCGCCGACAAGCTGGCCGAAGAAGGCATTTCCGCCGAGGTCATCGACCTGCGGACTTTGCGCCCGATGGATACGGAAGCGATCATCAAATCGGTGAAGAAAACCAACCGTTGTGTGACGGTCGAAGGAGGGTTCCCTGTGGCCTCGATTGGCAACCATATCTCGGCGGTTCTGATGGAACAGGCGTTTGATTATCTTGACGCTCCGGTCATCAATTGCACAGGCAAAGACGTGCCGATGCCGTATGCCGCCAACCTCGAAAAACTGGCCCTGATCACGACGGACGAAGTGATTGCCGCCGTTAAATCAGTAACTTACCGTTAAGGAGAGCAGACATGCCTATCAACATAACGATGCCCGCGCTTTCCCCGACAATGGAAGAAGGCACGCTGGCCAAATGGCTGGTTAAGGAAGGCGATACGGTGCAATCCGGCGATGTCATGGCCGAGATCGAGACGGACAAAGCCACGATGGAATTCGAGGCTGTGGACGAGGGCGTGATCGGTAAAATCGTTGTGCCCGAAGGCACAGAAGGCGTGAAAGTTAACGCCGTGATCGCGATTCTTCTTGAGGATGGCGAGGATGCCTCGGCGATCTCTGATACGCCAACCGCAACGCCTGCTGCGGCCGTAACCGAAGAAGTCGTCGCTGCCGAAGTTGCGCCTGTCGCCACTCAGGCTCCGGCACCTAAGGCACCGGCAACCAACGATGGTACCCGCGTATTCGCCTCCCCCCTCGCCCGTCGCATTGCGGCAGACAAAGGTTTGGACCTAGCCAATATCACAGGTTCCGGCCCCAAAGGTCGCATCGTCAAAGCAGACGTGGAAAATGCAACCGCAACCGCTGCAACAGCAATGCAACCGCCGAGCGCCAGCGAGGCCCCCTCGATGCCTCAAGGTGCAGACGCGGAAACCGTCAAGAAAATGTATGCGGATCGGGAATACGAGGAAGTCAAGCTCGACGGGATGCGCAAAATCATTGCAGCCCGCCTGACGGAAGCCAAACAGACCGTGCCGCATTTTTACCTGCGCCGTGATATTCGACTGGATGCCTTGCTGGAATTCCGTTCAAGGCTGAACAAGACGCTGGAATCCAAAGGCATTAAGATTTCGGTGAATGATTTCATAATCAAAGCCTCTGCGCTGGCCCTGCAAGATGTACCCGATTGCAACGCTGTCTGGGCGGGTGACCGGATTTTGAAACTTGCACCCTCCGATGTGGCCGTGGCTGTGGCCATCAAAGGCGGCTTGTTTACGCCGGTTTTACGCGATAGCCACCTCAAAACCTTGTCAGCATTGTCCGCCGAGATGAAAGACCTCGCCGCCCGTGCGCGGGATCGAAAATTGATGCCTCATGAATATCAAGGCGGTAGTTTTGCCATTTCGAACCTCGGGATGATGGGCATTGATAATTTCGATGCGGTTATTAACCCGCCTCAAGCCTCTATTTTGGCTGTAGGGGCTGGCACCAAGAAACCTGTGGTTAACGCCGACGGAGAACTGGGAATCGCTACTGTCATGTCCGTGACACTATCGGTAGACCACCGTGTAATCGACGGCGCGCTTGGAGCAACATTCCTTGCCGCCATCGCGGGGTATCTGGAAGAACCGCTGAGCATGTTGGTATAAATAAAAGGGCCGGGTCATTGCCGGCCGTTTTATTAATCCGATATCAACGCGCGCCAATCCAGCGGCGCGGAGGGCGCGGCGACTTCTGATCGAGGTGCGTTAAATTCCAGCTCGCTCCACTGTGTTGAAACTATCATTGGATAAACGAGGAGGGCTATGACCACAAAGCTTATCAAGCCCAGGGTCGTTTTCATTTCAAAAACCATACTTAAGCCCGATACTTGTCACGTTACGTTACACTACACCACGCGCCCAAAGAATCGCTGGGCACGTTAGCGAATAATATCACATAAACAGGATGAAGATTGCATTAATTTATAATCGCATTCAAATGTGGCACAATTTCGATTTAATTAAGATAGTTTGCGGGCAAGAATATCAGCGCTCTTAGATGCAGCATCGGGGCTAACTTGCAGCAATTGCATCAAAAGCGCTGTTATTTCACCGGATACTATTGACGAGCGCCGTATTATTATACACTTATCCTTATACCGGTGCGGAATCCCGTATCGATTGTTGAAAATGACAAAAGGACTTGTAGGCCATAGCCCGTAGACCACATAACGCGCCACCGCAGCGCGACACCGGACCCCGCGTTAATGAACGCATTACATCCGCAGAAATCCGACTAATTGGCGCCGACGGCGAAAATGTAGGCGTTGTCTCCCCCGCGACGGGGTTGGAAATGGCGCAAGAGGTTGGACTCGATTTGGTGGAAATTTCCCCAAACGCAAAACCGCCTGTTGTGAAAATCATGGATTTCGGCAAGTTCAAATACGAACAGCAGAAACGTGATTCCGAAGCGCGCAAAAAGCAGAAAATCATCGAGGTTAAGGAAGTCAAATTCCGCCCGAACACTGATACGCACGACTACAATGTGAAGATGCGCAATGTGTTCAAGTTCCTTGAGAACGGCGACAAGGTGAAGATCACCCTGCGTTTTCGTGGCCGTGAAATGGCGCATCAGGATCTGGGGCGTAAATTGTTGCGCCGCGTGGCCGATGACATCACAGAGATTGGAAAAATCGATATGATGCCCAAAATGGAAGGTCGCCAGATGGTGATGATGATTAACCCGCTTAAACAGCAGTAATCACCCAGAATTCAAAGGCGGGCATGAACGCCCGCCTTTTTTGTGCCCGCTCATTGGTTCATAAAAACCACAGGAACGAGATATTTTGAATGCCCAAGAAGCGCTCCAAAAAAATTCGATACGCTATCGAGTATGCGCTGGTACGGGCATTTCTGGGCATCCTCAAGATTTTCCCGTTTAAGCAACGTGTCAGATACGGCGGGGCATTTTTGGGCGTTCTGATTGCAAACGTGAAAACTTCGCGGCAGCGGATCGAGAGCAATTTACATACAATTTATCCCGAGATGGCATCTACGGAAATTCGGGAAATCTCCAAGGCTGTCGGTCACAACTTTGGCCGCTCGTTCGTGGAAATCCTTAACAATGATGCGAGCCGGAAATTCCCCGAATTGCGCCATGCTTCTGGTCCCGGGCTACAGGTTTTGCGTGATGCGGCGGCTGCGGGAACGGGGGCGATCATTGTCTCAGGGCACTTCGGCCAGTGGGACAGCGCACGGCATTATCTGAAATCCGAAGGGATGGAGGTCGGCGCGATTTATCGCCCCAGCAGCAACCATTATTTTGACCGGATTTTTGTGCCCCAGATTGAACATGCCGGAAAACCCGCCTTTCCCAGCGGGCGGCGTGGCACTGCGAATATGCTCAGACATGTGCGCGCGGGCGGCATGGTGGCCATTCTGCTGGATCAGCGGTTTGGTAAAGGCGAATCGCTGGATTTCATGGGGCAACCAGCCCTGACTTCCACCGCTGCGGCGAGCATTGCTTTGAAATACGGGCTGCCCATGATTCCGGTTTATGGAACGCGGCGCAATGGTTCGCTAGACGTGGACATCGTGTTCGAGCAGCCCATTCCCCACACCGATGCCATTACCATGACACAGGCCGTCAACGACAGTTTAGCCGCGCAAGTACGGCGTAATCCGGGGCAGTGGTACTGGCTGCACAACCGCTGGAGCTAATATCAGCTTCAGGTGAATAGGCCTGCATATTCCTCGCGTAGGGATTTTTTCTGGACTTTCCCCATGGTGTTGCGCGGCAAGGCATCCACGATCAAAACCGCTTTAGGGCATTTGAACTTTGCGAGCATTTTGGCCGTCGCCGCCTCCACCGCGCGAACCGACAAGTCGGCACTTCGCCCCACAACTACCGCCACGACCGCCTCGCCAAAATCGGGGTGCGGCAGGCCGATCACGGCACTTTCCAGCACATCGGGCAGATCGTCAATCACCGCCTCGACCTCTTTGGGGTAGACGTTCAAACCACCCGAGATAATCAAATCCTTGGAGCGCCCGACGATGGTGATATACCCATCGCAATCCCGCACCCCAAGATCACCGGTGATAAACCAGCCGTCCGCGCGCAGTTCTGCGGCCGTTTTCTCTGGCATCTGCCAGTATCCGGCGAAAACATTATCGCCGCGCACCTCAATCGAACCGATCTGGTCTGCGCCCAGCTTAGCGCCGCTCGCGTCCACGATTTTCACCTCAACGCCCGGTAATGGCAGCCCGACGGTACCGGGTTTGCGTGCCCCCTCATATGGGTTAGAGGTGTTCATGTT
>CAKZNY010000415.1 GCA_937132145.1 uncultured Paracoccaceae bacterium
GCCACGGAAACATAGCGTTTGGTGCGTTCGAAACCCCATTCAAAACCTCCACAAGTATCTAGGACATGGGTTGTAGATGATCACATATCGGGCTAGAGATGCGGGTCTACGCGTTATCGCCGATTGCTTGAAAGGTTATTCGGATGTCAATCTTACGCACATTTGTCACCCGATGGCTGATCCCGATTCTTGGGGGCGTGGTGGCGGTGGCGGCAATCTTTTATCTGTACCGCGGGCTGGATTTTGCGCTATTTATGGACGGTGTCCGCAACGCGAACCTTTGGTGGGTTGGTGTTTTGGCGGCCGCGATCCTGTTCGAGCAGTATATAAGCGGGTGGAAATGGCGCCAAATTTTATACGACCTGAAACCGATTTCCAGCGTGCGTCTGACCGGAGCGCTGCTTGCCGGGTACGGAGCAAACGTTCTTGTGCCGCTCGGGATCAGTCCGCTGGTGCGATCATGGCTGGTTGCACGGCTTGAGGGGCTGAAGATGGCCACGGTGCTGACCACGACCATAATCTCGCGGTTTATCGACGGGGTGGTTTTTGCCCTGTTCGCCGGCGTGGTTGCCATTGCTGGCAAGGTGCCGCAAATCGAGGGAAATCTGGCGCTTGGCCTGTCCGTAGCCGGAATATTGAATCTGGTTCTGTTTGGCGGCTTGCTCTGGACGATTTTTCGCTTCCGTAGCGTTTTTGCAAAAGACGGTCCGCTGTTGTGCCGCATGTTCGACTGGTTGGCGGCGCGCACCAAGGCGGACGGGCCAGGATTGCGCCATGCGCTGTGTCACGGGGTGGTCTGGCCCCGCGCCCTGTCGCGACGCTTTGCAATAGTCGCGGCAAGCTTTGCCTCGAAAGCGCTGGCCGCCACGCATTTTCTTTGGGCGGGGCTGGCCGTGGGCATCCGGCTGGAGTTCTTTGATTATCTCTTTTTGATGGTCGTCGCAGGTTTTGCGATGATCCTTACGCGCTTCATCCGCGTACCGGGCGGCTTTGTCATCGGCTCGGCTTTTGCGCTACAGATTCTTGATGTGCCGGACGCGCAGGCGCTGATCATGATCCTGTTCACGCAGGTTATGTCAATTCTTCTGGTCATCACCATCGGCCTTGTCATCCTGTGGCAAAGCGGCATCGACATTCGCCGGATTGCCAAATCAGCCGAGCAGCTTGATGCCGAAATCTGAGGCCACCCGCACGGCACACCAATAGTACTGGGCGCATAAATTCAAATCACAATAATAGGAGTTTCATCACATGAATGATTATTATGATTTAGGCCCATACCAACGCGCGGTTACGACAAAGTCCAAAGATGCCCAAATGTGGTTTGATCGCGGTCTTATGTGGTGTTTTGGCTATAACCACGATGAATCTGTGGCTTGTTTTGAAAAAGCCGCAAAAGCCGATCCCGATTGCGCTATGGCGTATTGGGGCATCGCCTATGCCTCGGGCTGTAACTACAACAAACCATGGGAGGCGTTTGATGACGCGGACGCTATGCGTTCCGTTGCGCGGGCGTTTGATGCCACGCAAAGCGCCTTGGCCAAGATTGAACACACAAATGCGGCGGAAGCGGCGCTAATCAACGCGCTAACCCAGCGCTATCCGGCGCGTGAACCGGCTAAAGACATGAACACGTGGAACGACAATTACGCCGATGCCATGCGTAAGGTATACCAGCGTTTCCCCGATGATCTGGATGTCGCAACCCTGTTTAGCGAGGCGATCATGAACCGCACCCCGTGGGCGCTTTGGGACCTCAAATCCGGCGAGATCGCAGACGGTGCCGACACAGCCGAGGCTATCGAGGTGTTGGAGCGGGCCATGAAACAACCGAACGGGATGGCGCACCCCGGCGTTCTGCACCTCTATATCCACGTGATGGAAATGTCGCCGTATCCCGAACGGGCTTTGAATGCGGCGGACGCTCTGCGTGGCCTCGCGCCGGATGCCGGACACTTGCAGCATATGCCAACCCATATCGACGTTCTTTGCGGGCATTACGAGCGTGTCGTGGCGTCAAATCAGGCTGCAATCGTCGCGGACCGGAAGTTTCTGGAGCGCGAAGGGCCGTTGAATTTCTACTCGCTTTATCGCTGTCACGACTACCATTTCAAAATCTACGGCGCGATGTTTCTTGGCCGTTACCGCGATGCCATCGAGACCAGCGAAGAGATGATTTCAACCCTGCCCGAAGAACTGCTGATGATCGACTCTCCGCCCATGGCCGACTGGCTTGAGGGGTTCATATCCATGAAACAACACGTCTACATCCGCTTTGGGAAATGGCAGGAAATCATCGACCAACCCCTGCCCGATAACCCCGAATTGTTCTGTGTAACAACGGCCATGATGCACTACGCCAAAGCCGTGGCCTGGGCTGCAAGTGGGCATGTCCAACCCGCCGAAGTCGAAGCAATCCAGTTCGAGGCCGCCGTTAAGCGCGTGCCCGACAGCCGGTATATTTTCAACAACACCTGCCTCGATATTCTGGACGTGGCCCGCGAAATGATGCTGGGCGAGATCGCGTATCGCAAGGCGAATTACGACGCCGCCTTCGCCCATCTGCACAAATCCGTCGAGATGGACGACAACCTGCCCTACGACGAGCCATGGGGCTGGATGCAACCCACCCGCCACGCATTGGCGGCGTTACTGCTGGAACAAGGCCATGTAGAGGAAGCCGCCGCGATTTACAAAGCCGACCTTGGGCTGGATTCCACCCTGTCACGCGCGTGCCAGCACCCCGACAATGTCTGGAGCCTGCATGGCTATCACGATTGTCTAACGCGCCTTGGCCGGATCGAGGAAGCCTGCATTATCAAGCAACGCCTCGATCTGGCGAACGCACGAACCGACGTTTCGGTGAAATCATCCTGCTTTTGCAAGATGGGCAGCGTCTAGGAGCTTACCCCCTATTTCGCCGGCTCCCATTGTGGTGTGAAGCCTCCGAGGATTTTGTTCACGGCATCGTCGCTAACCGCCGGGTCATTGTATTTCACAATGGCAACCAAGCCACGTTTTTTGTCCTCGAATACCGATTCAACATTCGCGTCAATATCTGCCTTGGCCAGCGCTGCATCGTAAACGCGCGTGATGGCCATTTTCCGCAGGTGCGGTTTGAAGATCTTTCCAACCTGTGTTTTAGGCAGCTCGTCCATAATTTCCACATACTTCGGAATGGCCGCTTTCTCGCCGATGTGTTCCTTCAGGTAGGCGTTCAAATCGTCAATCGACACCTCCGCCCCGCCAATAAGTTCGACGTAAACACAAGGCAGCTCGCCCGCATGTGCGTCGGGTTGACCAATGGCACCGGTGAAGGCGACTGCCTCGTGGCCCGCCAAGGCTTCCTCGATAATCGCGGGATCAATATTGTGGCCGCCCCGAATGATCAGGTCTTTCGCACGACCTGTGATCCACAGGAACCCATCCGCATCAATCCGGCCCAAATCACCGGTTCGCATGTATTTTCCACCCGCAAACAATCCTGTATTCTTTTCCACCTCGGTATATGTGCTGCCAGTGACAACGCCCGGATTATCAATGCAAATCTCGCCGATTTCATCCACAGCGCATTCTTTGATGATATTGCCGTGATCATCACAGTTAAGAATTCTCACTTCACAATACGGGAACGGCAGACCGACCGAACCGATCTTGCGTTCACCGTGCGGCGGATTGATAGAGACGAGGCAGGTTGCCTCGGTCATGCCGTAGCCTTCCAGAATTTTCACACCAGCGGATTTCTCGAACCGTTTTGCCAGTTCGACCGGCAACGGTGCAGAACCGCACAACACATATTTCAACTTCGATACATCCGCATCAACAGGCCGCTGCATCAACGCAGATACCGCCGTTGGCACGGTGACCATAAAGGTCACATCCCAGCGTTCCAGAAGTTTCCAGAAATTGTCAAAAACCCCGTCGCCGCGATAGCCCTGCGGGGTTGGCATCACCATATGCGCGCCAGAAGCCAGACACGCCATCAGGATTGGATAGGCCGCAAATACGTGGAACATGGGCAGCGGACAGATCAGAACATCTTCCTCGGTGAACAGCATTTCCTGCGCGCACCAGCCCTGATAAATCATCCCCGAGAACATATGTTGCGCCACTTTCGGCATTCCAGTTGTACCACCAGTGTGGAAATACGCGGCTACGCGGTCTTCGCTGATCTCCTCGAAATCCAGTGACGAGGCGTTGGCTTTGTTCATCTCGGCGTTAAAATCCAGCACCTTGGCTGAATGCTCGATCTGCACCTTCGGGCGGATCATTGGCACAATCCAGCTAAGCGGCGGGCTTAGGTAGCGCGCCAGATCGACCTCTAGAACCGTTTCCACATTCGGGGCCATTTTAACGGCATTCGCCACTTTTTGCGCCACCTCGGTTTTAGGAAAAGCTTTAAGCGTTACCACAACCTTGGCACCGGTTTCGCGCAGAATCGCGGCAATCTGGCTATCTTCAATCGTGGGGTTTATCGGGTTCACAATGCCCGCTGTCGCGCCACCAAGAAGGCTGATAACCGCCTCGTTACAGTTCGGCAAAAGATACGCCACCGTGTCTTTTTCGCCAATCCCGAGCCCGCGAAATACGTTTGCTGCCTGCGTTACCCGCGCCTTAAGATCGCTCCATGTAAGCGTTTCGGCCTTGTCTTTGACGCCGGACTTAATCTGAAAGCTCAGCGCGTTGCGATCGGGGAAACTGGCGGTGGTGCGTGCAAGAACCTGATAGAGAGTGGCCTCTGGCACCCGCTCCGCAAAGGTCATCGCCGTTTCGGTTGCTATTTTATCCGCAAGGGTCGCGTAATGTGGCATAATTTTCTCTCCCGGTCATGCACTTCGCCGCTTTTTGGCGATATTTGACTGGCAGAATGTGCGGTTTACCCTTGATAAGCAAGGGTAAACCTAAGGTCAGGTCACATTACCATCGGTAAATTGCAACTTCGCTAATCGCGCATACAGGCCACCTTGCGCCACCAATTCATCATGCGTACCTTCGGCTACAATCAGACCCTCGTCGAAAACGACAATCCGGTCAGCCTTTTTAACGGTCGCCAAACGGTGCGCGATAATCACTGTGGTGCGATCTTTTGAAAGCCTCTCGACGGCCAACTGCACGGCGCGTTCGCTTTCTGCATCAAGGGCCGAGGTGGCCTCGTCCAGCAACAAAATCGGTGCATCGCGCAAAATTGCACGGGCAATCGCGATCCGTTGTTTTTGACCACCCGAAAGCATCACGCCCCGTTCCCCGACGTAGGAGTTGTATTTCTTCGGCAAACGCTCAAGAAACTCATGGGCGGCAGCGGCTTTTGCGGCCTCCACAACCTCGGCATCGGTTGCACCGGGGCGACCGAAACGGATGTTCTCCATTGCCGTAGTTGCAAAAATCACAGGGTCCTGGGGAACCAGCGCATAGGCCTGCCGCATATCTTTGCGCATCATGGTTTCAATGCCCATATCATCGACCATGATCGTGCCAGTGTCAGGATCAAAGAACCGCATCAACAGTTGGAAAATTGTTGATTTTCCAGCCCCTGACGGCCCAACCAGCGCCACAGTTTCCCCTGCCTTGATATGCAGGTTCAGGTTGGCAACCGCATGAATTCCCGGTCTGGCCGGATAGGTGAAGGTTACATTGTTAAACTTGATGTCGCCCAGAACCCGTTCAGGGGCCGGAACAGGCAGTACCGGATCTTTGATGATGTCATCGGCTTCCAACAGCTCGATCAGGCGTTCCGTTGCTCCGGCGGCGCGCTGCAACTCGCCCCAGATTTCCGACAGCGCCGCAACCGCGCCAGCAACCATGACCGAGTAAATCAGGAACTGAACCAACTGCCCCGGCGTCATGCTGCCAGCAATCACATCGCGTGCGCCCATCCACAGAACCCCGACCACCCCCGTAAACACGAGGAAGATTACGGAGATTGTAAGGATAGCCCGCGTAATAATCCGACGCCGAGCGGCATCATAGGCCTGCTCGGTCAGTCTGTTAAAACTGTCTTGGCTAACCCCTTCGTGGGTGTAGGCCTGCACGGTTTGCGCGGCCAGCAATGTCTCGGATGCCTCGCCAGAGCTTTCCGCGATACGGTCCTGACTTTCACGACTAAGCACCCGAAGCCTGCGGCCCAACATCAAGATCGGCAGAATGACAACCGGCACCATAAGCAGCACAAGACCTGTCATTTTCAAGGACGTCAGCGACATAAATATAAGCCCGCCCGCCATCATCAACACATTGCGAAGTGCTACGGAAACCGAGGAACTGATAACCGACAGGATCAACGTCGTATCCGTGGTTAAACGAGACAGAACCTCGCCCGTCAGGATTTTTTCGTAAAAGGCAGGCGAGAGGCTGATAACTTTTTGATAGATCGCCATGCGAACGTCGGCAATCACGCGCTCGCCCAGTTTGGTGACGAAATAGAACCGCAATCCTGTGCCGATGGCCATTGCGCCCATAACCACGATGATCGCCATAAAGTAGCCGTCCAGTTCCCGGATCGCTTCCAGCGTGAAGCCGTCAATAACCTCGCGTACCACGCGGGGCAGTGCCAGCGAAATCGAGGCCGTGAATACCAGCGCAATACCGGCCGCAATCATCAGGCCTTTGTACGGGGCTAAAAACGGAAACAACCCTCGCAGAGGGCTGATGGTTTTGGATTTCTCGCGGTCTTCCAGAATTTTTTCTTTTTTAGCGCGCGCCATAATATGTCCCTCGGATCAACGGTAATTGGAAAATTAAGTAAGAACTAAAGCTAATAGGAACAAGTCGTAACAGGTAAAAACTGTGGTTAAGCGCCGGTGGTAACGACCATCAACCCGCCAATTATTAACGCGACCCCGATAAAGTTTCGGATTGTTAACACTTCGCCAAGAAGCAGCGCGGATAATATTGGCACGATCACAAACGTCAATGCCATGAACGAATACGCAAACGATAGTGGAACCGAGCGCAGCACGAACACCCATGCGAATGTCGCCAAGGCATAGATCGTGATCGCCAGAATAAACACCGGGTCCGTGATCAGGCGGATAAATCCGGCCATGTTGGCCTCACCCATGCGCCCGCTGGCTATTTTGAACAATATCTGCCCGCCCCCGATGGTTATCGGAGTCAGGATCAGCCCAACCCAGACTGCGGGGGATAGAGATATGGAAAACATAGCGAATCCTCTTGTCAGGGCTGCGTCTTGTAGATGTATAGCAAGCTTTCATTGCCTTCGGAAACCGGCGTTAGGTATTCGGGGATGTTGCCGTCATAAAGATTTGCCCAAAGACCATCGGGTTGGGTTTCAGCCCAGTCTTTCGTGCCAAAATCATTGGCACATAGCACGACATAATCCACGCCCCACTCGGCCAGCAAATCCTTTGCATCGGCCATGTCAGCGTTCATCAAGTCTATACCGGCCTGAATACCATCCTGATTTCGATGGAAATTCGCCGCCAACGCCCTGTGCGGTGTTGAAAGCATCACCTGAACCCCCAGATCGGTCGAGGCCGCAACCATGCCCGCAGGCAATGCTGCCAGCGCATCAAACACCCGTGGTCTGTAACAATCCTTGAACACCCCGCGAGGCTCCCCTTCGCTGGCTTGCGGCTCGCCGCCTTTGAGCCTTGCTGCCCCGACAATCCACGTATTGGGGATCGAGGCGAACAACAGCACGATAAACAACACCCCCGCCATGGGTGACTTGCTGTCCTTATAATGCCCGTATACCCGCCCCATCATCGCGGCCAACGGAATTGCACAAAGCAGCAAAAGGAAGAACAAGCCGCGTATCTGGTAGAACATCATCGCATACGCCCCAACCAAAATCAGAAGCAGTGCAATGGCTCGCAATCTGAAATCCGGTTCACGGGCACTATAGATTGTGTACAGGATCGCGATAATCGGAATGGCCAAGAAGCCAAGGTTTTTTAAGCGCCCAGCCGCAATAACTTCGAGCAACGACCGGCTTTCCGCAATGCGCCCCAACCATTCGCGGGCAACATCCGGATAAAGCGGCGCGTAGGGGTTACCCAGGCACTGCGGGGCGAAGTTCACAGCGACAAGTATGACAACGCCACCCAGAAGCAGCACACCGCCTGCCCTGACAAGTCGCGTTTTCGTGCTGATCGTCGCTGCCAAGGCCCAAAGCCCCATGGCGCCTGTCACGCCAATAATCAGCAGCTCGCGCCCAAACGCGTCGCATCGAAAAACAGTTGCGCTGAAATCCGGCCCCGTCAACAGAAACACCGCGATCATCGTCCCTGCGAATGTTGCGGAAAACAGAATGGTTTTTGATTTGGCTTCGGCCCCGCTCCACACCCAGTTAACGCCGATCATCAGGCTTATTGTGGCGATAAAGGGCAACATCTCCAACCCGATAGCAACACTAAGCGCCGCCAACACGCCTATAATTACCCCGTCACGGGCATGGTTTTTGCTATGCATCATGGCCATCAGGATGAACGCCATCAGCATCATCTGGACGTTATGGTGATCCAGCGCCCCGATCTCGAATTTGCGCGTTGTGACGATGGCGATGATGGCAAACAGGTACCCGAACGGCCCTGCCCGCACCCCGCCAAACCGAACCGAGGCGCGGTGCATGGCCCAGAGCGTCGGCGCGATTAACGCCAGCGGCCACAAGGTCATCGTGACCGCCTCGGCCCAGTCTTGCGCTAAAGTTAGCGAAGCCAACCAAAGGATTGCCGCAATTGGCAGGTCAATAAGTCGCGACCAGTGCATAGGCGTTCCTGCCTCGAAGCCCAACCGGTATTGGGTAACGTCAAACCAGCTTTGCCCACTCAGAAGGTCGCGAACCTGTACAAGCCGCATGGCATCGTCATTGCCGATATCCCAAACCGGAATAGAAAAATCAGGCCCCTTAAGAATAACGACGAGGATCGTCACAAAATAGAGCCCCCAAAAGACGGCACGCGATCGTGTTCGGGAGGGCAATTTAGCGGTTTCGTTTTTCATAATTAATTGTCTATTCGTAAATCGTGGTAAAGTAGCCAATAAATTCATAATTTGTTTATTTTTAACTGAAAGACCAATACATACACAACCTGCTTGCTGTATACAGGCGTTAATAATCATTTTGCTAATTGCCGTTATATATGTTTTTCGATTCGAAACAAACCTGCACAACACAAGGGCAATCTATGCGTGACATCCAACCAATTCGTAGGCCATGGCAGTTTATGCTATTGTCATTGCTGGTGTTTTTAGCCGGATGCAAAAACGCAGAACTTATTTCCCAACTTGGGGGTGGCGACGCAACAATCGGCACCCCTTGCGAGAATCGCTTAGGTGGAACCGAACCCGCATATATTGATGTTTATTGCGTAACCGATTTCGATCAAGCCGCCCTGAAGCTCGCCCGTAATGCGGTTGAATTTGCGATCCAACAGTTTGACTGGGTGTTTCAGAGTGATACGAACAAAATATATTCCAGCTTTTCCTTCCGCGCCATTCGTGCGGAATTCGCACATTCTGTCGGGCTTTCCGGCAAAGGTGAAACTATCGCGATTGTGGATACAGGGTTTTACACCACCCACCCCGAGTTAGACGGAAAAGACATAACGCTGTACGGTGCTAAACGCCCAGCAGACGATCATGGCACAAGCGTTGCCGCTATTGCGGCCGGTATCAAAGATGGTTCTGGAATGATGGGGATTGCGTATGATGCAGGCCTGCATCTAACTTCATTATCCAACAGCCTGTCCGTCATTGCCGATGCAACAAACGACGCACGTCAAAGGGGGGCTATCGTCCAAAACAACTCGTGGGGATATCCGGACACCAGCATTGATAGCGTCCTAAATCGTCGGGCAGGCATAACCGCAGAACAGGCATTCGCGAACGAGATCGGCACGACTTTGTCAACGGCAACGAATTATATCAACGCGCTGGCTAGTTTTACGCAATCAGGCATCATCGTATTTTCGAATAGCAACGACGAAACAGCGACCAGCTTGTCATTGATGGAGGCGTTGCCACTGGCATTCCCGCAATTGGAAGCTGGCTGGATCACAGCCTTGAACGGCGTTCCAACATTCAACGGCGCCGGAGATATCACCTCGGTCCAACGATTATCTGCTGAATGTTTTGAAATGGCGCGAAGCTGCTTGATGGCCGAAGGTGCCGTTTATGCAACCTTTGGTGAAAATTCATATGATTGGCCAATAGTCGGCACCTCCTTTGCCGCGCCGATAATCTCGGGCGGAATCGCCATTCTGGCCGAGGCTTTTCCCAGCCTCGCCGGCCCTGAAATTCGCGACCGCTTGCTGGTCACCGCCGACAATTCGTTTTTCACCGAGTTAGACACACTGGGCACACGCGCATTCACAACGACCATCTCGCATGATTACAGCTCCGAATACGGGCATGGTTTCATGAATTTGGAGGCGGCTCTGCTACCAATCGGCACCGTTGCCGTCCCGACTGGAATGTCCGTAAACGATGGCACTATGTCCATACAGGAGGCATCCATCGCCACAGGTTTCGCGCAAGGCGACGCCATCATCACGGCCCTAAGAAAAGTTGATGTAATGGTTATTGATTCCCTTGCAGGCAACTTTAATATTCCGGCGGAAACCTTTGTTATTTCTACGAATACACAAAACCATTTTGAAGAGTTTGCGCTGTTCATCGACGATGGGAAAACCCGCTCTGGTATGTCCGGTGCCTTAAAGTCCCTCGCCTTTGTTTTGGATGCTGACAGTTATGCCCATATTGTCGGGGGAAGCACATTTGATGTGATCTCCGGTATTGGTTTGGTATCCGAGCGCACCGGCCTGTTGTATGATCCAATCACCATGGCGGAAATCCCGGCGGGAAGTTACTCGCTTGGAATACAGGCGCCTATAAACGGGAGCAAGGATCTTGCCGCCTATGTTTACGCCTCAACCGAAGGGGGGCTTGGCAATGCGTTAGGCGCAGGCGTTGCGTTGCAATTTGGCCCAAAAACCAGTCGGTTGTCGCTCGGTGCCTCGATCATGCAGGAACAGGGTGCCGCCCTTGGCATGCAAAGCTTTGCTTCGGATCGAGGCCTATCCAGCGTATCAAGAGCAATCGATATTGGATATTCGGCGAGCCTCGATAAAAACATTAGCTTCAGCGCCAACGCCCAGATCGGTGCGGTGAGTTCTAGCGGGCAAGGCATGTGGGGCGGGCAGAAAAACACTACGTTTAGCGCATATGGAATGGCCATGAATGTTACCAATGTGTTCTCTGGAAACGACCGGATTATCGCATCGGTACGCCAACCCATAGCCATCAACAGTGGCACAATGTCGGTCGCCCTACCCCAGACGCGCGATATAGACGGGAATATCACCACCAGAATATTCGATATCGGCCTTGCACCATCGGATCGCCAGCTTGACCTTGGCCTAGAATACGAAGTCCCGCTGGCCCGGTTTGAATCCATTAGGTTCGGGGCCGCTTACATACTAAACAGTGCAAATGTGCGTGGTGAAAACGTCCTTGGCTTGGCTGTAAGCTATTCATTAGAGTTTTAATATAACGGTCGTCCTTGCTGCAAACCCAAGATATTGCCATAATCGCAACAAGTACCTGATTTGAAACCAACGGATTTCCGAACCATGAGCGACCCTTCATCCCCAAGCATTGCCGTTCTATTGCCTTGCTACAACGAAGAACATGCGATTGCGTCCGTCGTGCAAGGCTTCAAAAAAGCCATCCCCGAGGCGACGGTTTATGTCTACGACAATAACTCCACCGACGAAACATGCGCGCGCGCGGCAAAAGCCGGGGCTGTTGTTCGCAACGAGCCTCGACAAGGAAAAGGCAACGTAATCCGCCGGATGTTTGCGGACATCGACGCCGATTTTTACATCATGGCCGACGGTGACGGAACCTACGATGCCGTTGACGCCCCAAAACTGTTGGCTGCCGCGATAGATGAGCGCCTCGATATGGTTGTAGGCAGCCGCAAAAATATAACCGTGGATGCAGGGCGCGCAGGCCATGCTTTTGGCAACAAAGTTTTCAATTTCCTGTTCCGCCAGATGTTCGCAAACGGGTTTTCCGACATCTTTTCAGGATACCGCGTCTTTTCCCGCCGCTTCGTCAAAAGCTTCCCTGCCCTGTCCAGTGGTTTCGAAATAGAAACGGAACTATCCGTCCACGCTTTGGTTCTGAAACAACCCTTTACCGAGATAGAAGTATCTTACGGCACGCGCATGGAGGGCTCGGTCAGCAAGCTGTCCACATTTGGCGATGGTTTCAGGATTTCCTCTATGTTCGTCCTGTTTATGAAAGAGACCCGCCCGTTTGTGTTCTTCAGCTACCTAACCGGAATCGCCCTCTTGGCCTCAGCCTTCTTCGGGCTGCCAGTGTTGATCGAGTACTTCCAAACCGGTTTCGTAACCCTGATCCCGCGCTGGATTTTATCCGTCGGAATGCTGATGGTAAGCATGTTTATGCTCGTCTGCGGACTAATCCTCGATTCCGTGGCACGGGGCCGCACAGAACATAAACGCATGGCATATCTTGCGATACCACGCTGGACGAAAAACTCGTAGTTTATGGTAGATAACAATGGTTCGCTCGGGATGACTCGATTTTCGAGACGTAATGTCCGTCGT
>CAKZNY010000416.1 GCA_937132145.1 uncultured Paracoccaceae bacterium
CCTTTTGTAGTGTCGGCGGTAAAGTTCGGGGCGGTATCGCCTAGTCGTAATGTCATGGTAAGTCCTTTTAGTAGTTGTGATTTAGTAAGATGTAGACCTCACATAAGCAGCCGTTGCGCGCGTTAAAGACCAATGTTGCATCAATGCCCCGACTTTCAAACCATACGGCGATTTCCCGCTAACGCCTCACGTTCGCGTAACAGGATGTTGCATTGTCTTGTACTTGGCCCTTCAGACTTTAGATTAGAAACAAGCAAAAAAGGAAAATGCCATGCCAAGCGATAAACTTACCTTCAAAGGCCACTCTGGCGACGAATTGGCCGCCCGTTTCGACACGCCGAACGGCCCCATATTGGCCACTGCAATTTTCGCCCACTGTTTTACCTGCTCCAAAGACATTTTGGCGGCCAAACGTATATCCCAACGCCTCGCCTCGGCGGGCATTGCCGTGTTGCGGTTTGATTTCACCGGTCTTGGCCATTCCGAGGGCGAATTTGCCAACACACATTTTTCCTCCAACGTCGAAGACCTGCGCTTGGCCGCCGAGTTTCTTGCCAAGCAAGGTAACCCCGCCAGCCTTCTGGTGGGCCATTCTTTTGGTGGCGCGGTGGTTCTTAAAGTTGCCTCCGAAATTCAAACCGTCAAAGCTGTTGTAACTATTGGTGCTCCGGCCGATCCCGAACATATTGCCGCCAGCTTTGGGTTCCACCTCCACGAGATAAACGAAAAAGGCGAGGCTGAGGTCAGCCTTGCAGGTCGTGGGTTCATCATCAAGCGTGCCTTTCTGGATGATATCGCCTCGGCGGAACTTCTTCCCGCAGTTGCCAAGATGAAAAAGGCGCTGCTGGTTCTGCACTCGCCAATCGACGAAACTGTTTCCATCGACAACGCCGCCGAGATTTTCATCGCCGCCAAGCATCCAAAAAGTTTTGTAACGCTGGATAATGCAGACCATCTATTAACCAACGTCGACGATGCAGAATACGCGGCCTCGCTCATTGCCACTTGGGCCAGCCGCTATCTTGACCTGCCCAAACCCGCCGCCCCGATCGGCGCACCCGAGGGTATCGTGCGCGTAGACGAGGCCGACCCCAAAGGTTTCAAACAAGACATCAGCGTTGGTCCCAGACACCACCTGCTGGCGGATGAACCCTTGGCATATGGCGGCACGGACCTTGGCCTCACGCCATATCAGTTGATGTCCGCAGGGCTCGGGGCGTGTACCAGCATGACAATTCGTATGTACGCGCGGCGCAAGAAATGGCCTCTGGATCATGTCAGCGTTGACATAACGCACGATAAAATCCACGCCGCTGATTGCGATCACTGCGACGGGGGCGACCATAAAATCGACCAGTTCCGCCGCATTATCACGCTAGAGGGCGACCTTGATGAAGACCAACGCGCCCGCCTGATGGCCATCGCCGACCGCTGCCCCGTTCACCGAACACTGGAAAGCGAAATCGAGATTGTAACCGTGGAAGCCTAAAGCGGTTCAAACGCACATGTGAAATGCCGCATCGCTTTGGGTTCCTTGCTGATGCGGTACCCCCGCAAATTCCCAATGTTTGCAGCCAGCTCCTCGAAAGCCTCAACAATATAATCCGCGTGGGATTGCGTGTAAGTCCGGCGCGGCATTGCCAGCCTGACCAAATCCATCGCCGCCGGAATTTCGCTACCATCGGGCTGGCGACCAAACATCACCGTGCCAATCTCGCAACTGCGAATACCGCCGATTTCGTACAAAGCTACGGCTACCGCCTGCCCAGGATACGCCAGCGGCGGTATGTCCTTAA